>NZ_JBITDA010000039.1:0-11772 GCF_044453765.1 Streptomyces sp. NPDC051636
CTGACCCGCTACGGCCTGGCCCGCCTCACGCACCTGGACCGGGCCACCGGCCGCGTCATACGCCGCTACGAACGCGCCAGGCCCGGCGAGCTGGTGCACGTCGACATCAAGAAGCTCGGCAACATCCCCGACGGCGGCGGCCACAAGGTCCTGGGCCGCAAGGCCGGCCGCAAGACCCGCTCCGGCGCCGGCTACAGCTACCTGCACACCGCCGTCGACGACCACTCCCGCCTGGCCTACAGCGAGATCCTCACCGACGAGAAGAAGGAGACCGCCGTCGCCTTCTGGGGCCGGGCGCAGGCATTCTTCACCTCCTGCGGGATCACCGTCGAGCGCGTGCTGACCGACAACGGCTCCTGCTACAAGTCCCGTCTGTGGCGCGACACCCTGGCCGCAGCCGACATCACGCACAAGCGCACCCGCGCCTACCGGCCCCAGACCAACGGCAAGGTCGAACGCTTCAACCGCACCCTGCTCGACGAGTGGGCCTACGCCCGCCCCTACCGCAGCGAACAGGAACGACGCGACGCCTTCCCCGACTGGCTGCACACCTACAATCACCACCGCGGACACACCGCGCTCAAGGGCCAACCACCCGCCAGCCGCGTTCCTAACCTCACTGGGCAATACACCTAGGTCCAGGTTGGTGAAGGCCCGTTGGGGTCTCCGTACGGCACTGGGCGGCCGGTGAGGGCGTCCAGGAGAATGCGGTCACTGAGCGGTTTCGACAGCTCAACCGTCACGCTCTGTTCGATCATGCTGCCGGGGCAGGGACCGCTTTTTGCCCCCGCGATGGAGGCGTACAGTACTACGCTCTCACCTGTCTCCAGCGCCTTGACGAGGGGGCCCTCGTCACAGGATCCGTGGGTGGCTTTCACCGTTATGGAACGACCGTCCGCCGCCATCCCGGCCAGCCGGGCGACGCTCCTGAGACCGCCGGCAGCCCCTTGCCGAGCTTGTCCGATCGGCGGCCGGGGAAGCTTAGAGGGGGTGACGGCGACCCGCTTCAGCGGGGTGTCGTAGCTCTCCAGCGTGAACAGCCATGCGGGCACGGTTGCGGTGCCGCGGCTCGTCACTATCGTCGTTGTGCCGAGCCGCGCCCCAGTCACGGTCAGCCGGGGTCCGTCACTGCGGTCGAGGGCAAACGACTGGTACGTCTTCTTCGCCCCGATCAGTGGGCGGGTGAGAGTCTTCCCGTTCCCCCATTCCACCTTCCCCATCGCCGGAGGAGCGCCGGGTAGATCGCCACGCAGGACGAAGTTCTTTGTCTCGTAGGCCTGCTCGTCCGCCTTGCTGTGCCAGCCGGATGCCGGCTTCTGCACCACGTCGGCCATCGGGTAGTAGCCCTGCATCCAGGCAGCGGCGGCCGCAGATCCCCGCCAGGAATCGGCTACTTGACGGGCGCGCTCCTCCTGCTTACGCAGCGACTGATCGTTCGCATGACCATCGTCGGCGCGCTGATCACCGCCGCAGCCGACAAGGAGGCAAGTGCTCAGGAACGATACCAGCAACAGGCTGATGAAAGGCTTCACATTCGTATGCATGGAGTCCTCTGCGGCGGTCGACGACGGATTCCCTACCGAAAACAATGGCGCGGAGATTCTTCAGCGCCCAGCGCTGACCCACTCCACACCTTTGACGTAGAGGGGCGCATCCAGGTTCACTCAGGGCCTTCCTCGCCACCTGCTGCATCTGCGTTCATGCTGCAGGCGGCGAGAGAGGGTCCCCGTGACCTAGTAGACCTTCAGGCCTTCCCAGGAGAGCACCTTGTATACCGGCTCGTAAAAGCTGGAACGGTCCGCTTGGTCGTCGGAATCCCCGCAGGGCTTGTCGGCGTAGCTGCCGCCCGACAGGATGCCCAGAGCCGTCTCATCGCTGAAAAGGGGTCCTCCGCTGTCACCATGCACCGAGCAGTTACTCGCCTCGATCATGTGGCGGAGCGTGGTGCCGTCGGTGTAGGTGACCGTCGCGTCCGTCGCCAGCACCTTGCCCACCAGGTCCTGACTCATGGTCCCCACGCGCTTTACCTTCTCCCCCTCGAACGCAGGGGCGGAACGCGAGATCTGCCCTTCCGAGCCGTCCTTGTACTGGATCGTCCCGTACGGCGTGACGTTGCTGTTGGTGTACTCCACCACCCCGTAGTCGGACTGATTCGTGTCGTTCCCGTAGACCCAGTCGATGGCCCTTCCGAGAGGAATGTCCCCGCTCCGGCGGTGCCAGGTGACAGCGCCGTCCTCCATACAATGGCCTGCGGTGAGCATGTACTTCCTACCGCTCGCGTTCTGCACGTTGAACCCTGCGGTGCAGGTGGCGACCCAGTTCGCCCCGCCCGACGTGTATTCCGATGTTATGCCCACGCCGCCGCGCATGGCGTAGGCGGTCGATTCGATCTTGCCAGAGTGTTCGGTTATGTCGACCGCGTCTCCGTATCCGGAAACGGCCTTCTCAATTCGAGACCGGTCGGCGTCGGAAACTCCGTCGTAGATCTGTACGTTTACCCGGTTGCTGGTCTGGTCGACACTCCAGGCAGTGTTGGGTATCCCTGCCAGTTGATCCAGTTCTGCCTTGGCAGAGTCAAGCTCGGCTGTGCTGTGCGGGACGACCTCCGCTACCGCCCCAGCACTTCGCACGGTTTCTGCCGCGGCCTGATCGGTGACGGCGACAACGAGTTGTTCGTTCCGGTAGTAGATGCCGGCTGTGCGCTTGTTGCCCAGCTCATCGGCAATCGCTGCCGCCTTGGCAGGATCGGTGAGTGGTGCCGGGGCTGCTTGGGCGGCGGTCAGGGTGGTGAGCGTGAGTATTCCGCCGGCCGCCGCCGCGACTATTCCCCGGTACGCGTGATGACGTCTACGCACGTATGCCCCTTACTTTTCGAAGTTGTAATGCATTCCGGTGATCGACGTGCTCCGGGCGAGGCTGGCGACGGCAGATGAATAATCGGCGAATTGGACATGATGATTCCGCTTACCGGTGGCATGTTGACCTGAATTCGCGAGTAGCGGCCGAAAAAAAACCCCTAGTAAAACGTCTCGGGCCGTCATCTGCAACTGGCGGGCCGAGACGCTACGGGGGAGGGCTACAACTGGATCGCGACGTGCTCGACGTCGGTGAACTCCACCCGAGGCCGTGCACGCGGGTGTTGTTGGCGCGGAAGTGCACCTGCGCGAGGCCCTCGGTCGCGATCTGCTGGAGTTGCTGCTCGGTTGCGCCCTGCTACCGGGCGCTGAACAAGCGGTCCGCGTAGACGGGCAGCAGGGCAACGGTGATGTTGAACCCGTTGGCCGCCTCGGGGCCGACGTGGCCGATGTCGTCGGCGTTTCTCGCTGGCCCGGACGGCCGGTGAATCACTGGCCAGAACCTGCGGGCAACAGGCGGACTAGCCTGAGCCCGATTGGCCAGCGCGTTTCGAGGCGTCCAGGCAGGTGCAGACGTTTCCGTCGTACCGGGGTCAGCGCAGTTTCCCCGGCTGGTACTGGGCTGCCACAGTTGCCGAGTTGGTGGGTTACGAGTCGTGGGGCAGCTGATGCGGCTGGACTGCGATCCAGGCGTGGTGGCGATGGCGTCGCAGCCGTTCCGGCTCTCATGGCGGTCCGGCGGCCGGCGCGGCGGACCAGCCATACTCCGGACTACCCGCCGCAGAACACCCCACCAAAGGCAACACGGCCCACGGCTCTGCACCCAGTGGCTCGGTTGAGAGAGGCAGAGCCCCGAAAGGGCAGAATCCCGATGACGTCGAACGCGAGACTGGCCTAGCGTTCCGCCCATGACCTCCCTGGGTGCCGACACCAACGACAAGGCCAGTGTGACCATCCGCTGCCAGGACAACACCTTCGTCGGCGTGACCTTCTGCGACCGGTTCAGCTCCGAGGCGGACTCCGTGCACTATGCCGTCGAGCTGCGGGCCCCAGGCCTGACGGCTCGACTCAACGAGGCTGTCGCCTGGATCTGGGACAGCGATCTCACCGCGTTCCTGGAAGAACTGGCCGCGGACTACCGGGGATGGGACGGCGAACGGAGCTGGCAGACCAACGACAGAGACCTGACGGTTTCGGCCGTCTTCCGTTCCGGCGGCCACGTCGGGCTGACCTGGACCGTGCGACCCTGGCCGCGGGCCGCTGGCGGCTGGAGCTCCTCGGCGACCACGTGGCTGGAAGCCGGCGAGCAGATGACTGCCCTGGCCGCCGACATCCGGCGCTTCCTCGCCGAGGAGCACCAGTGACATCCGGCATGCGCATCACTTGGGTGCTGGGGGCACACGGGTGGGCCGACTGCACCCTTGAGGATCAGCACGCCAAGGCCGAGCTCACCGCGTCCTACATCACCAGTGCGCCCGAGGAGTTCCTGACCGCAGTGGCCCGGCTCGTCGCAGGGGAGACGGAGACCCGTGTCCAGTTCGAGGCCGAACCGACCGCCTACCGGTGGATCTTCTATCGCGAAGGCGACGACATCTGGATCCGCGTGCTAGAACTGCGTGACGGCAGCGATCACGACAACAGGGGAACCGAGATCTGGTCGAGTCAGCTCGACATCAACCAACTCGCCCGCGCCGTGATCCGCTGCTTCGACGAGGTCGCAAAGACCCATGGCGAGAGCGGCTACCGAGGCAAGTGGGGCGAGCACTTCCCCCGAACCGAACTCGAAGCCCTCAGACGACTCTGGAACAACCATCGGCATCCGCACGGTGCATAGCCGGATCCGCGCCAGACCTGCGAAGGAGACCGATGAGACAGATCAGGGAAATGAGTGAGCGCGAGTACTTCGCCTGCGTCGGCCGGCGTCCCGGCATGTTCGTCGGCACAGCCTCGTCGTTCCACCAACTGACCGCCTTCCTCACCGGCTACGACCAGCACGCGATACGCCACGGCGGACAGGGGCTCACGGGCTGGCACGAGTGGCTCGTCGCCCGCCGCGGCCGCAGCTGCAACCATGCCTGGCCCGGACAGGTCCTGCATATCGCGCTCCCAGAGGGCTGGAACAACATCGCCGACCTGCCCTCCAAGGACGAGGAGCACGCGATCAAGGTCCTGTTCCAGCTCCTCGACGAGTTCGCCGCCGGACGCGAGGTAAGTCCTGGTCCTCAGAACTCAGATTGAGCGAGACGCCGACCGCACCTCCGTCTCGCTCAATCTGAACCACCGCTGGTCACAGCCCCGACGTGGTTCACCTTCAGCGAGATGGGTCACAGATCACTCCGTTATGGGCAGGCACTCGGCGAGCAGGTCGACGACGTCACGCCAAGCTCGCTGCGCGTGCCGTGGGTGGTAGCCGACGCCGGGGACCACGGTGTGGTCGACCGGTGGGTGGTGGAAGGCGTGCAAGGCGCCGCCGTAGATGACGAGGCGCCAGTCGACGCCCGCGGCCTGCATCTCGGTGGTGAATGCGTCCCGTTGCGCGGGCGGCATGATCGGGTCCTCCGACCCGACCCCGGCCCACACTGGGCAGCGGATGCGCGCCGTCTCGTTTGGTCGGCCCGTGGTCAGTGCGTTGACTGTCCCGATCGCGCGCAGGTTGACGCCGTCGCGCCCGAGTTCCAGCGCGATTGCGCCCCCGGTGCCGTAGCCGACGGCGGCGATCTGGTCGGGGTCGGTCCGCGGCTCGGCGCGGAGCACGTCGAGCGCCGCGTGGCTGATGCCTCGCATCCGGTCGGGGTCGGCGAGCAGCGGCATGCAACGGGCAAGCATCTCCTCGGGGTCGCCCAAATAGCGCCCTCCGTGGAGGTCGAAGGCCAGTGCCACGTATCCCAGCTCGGCGAGTGCATCGGCCCGGCGGCGCTCGACGTCGCTGAGCCCCATCCCCTCGGGCCCGACCAGGACCGCGGGCCGGCGGTCGACACCGGCCGGGAGCGCGAGATGCCCGATCATCGTCAGGCCGTCGGCCGCGTATTCGACCGGGCGCGTTGTAACCGTCGTCATGCGTCTGGACTGTAGTGATCGCAGGGCCCGGTCGGGCCGGTGTTCTGCCGCTGGCAGAAGGCAGGTCTCTGGCGTATTCCGGTCCCACCCCGTCAGCGGTTCAGCTGAGCCATCAAGTCCCGGTTCGCGGCGCGTGCGGCGGCGAGGTCCTCGTCGCGCTCGGCGAGTTCTGAGCGGAGGTCGAGGATTTGCTGCTCCAGCTCGCCGATCCGGCGGGTGAGTGTTTCGACGTCGGCGGGGGCACCGAAGCCCGGAGGCTTCCCAGACGGCCTGTCCGAGCGCTTCGGACAGGCGCCGTTCGAGCCGGGTGATATGCGCGGAGAGACGGCCGTTGCGGGCCGTGAGGTTCGCGACGTACCCCGACCGGCGCGGACTGCACGTCTTCACCGGCGTCGCCGACTCCCCGGCCGCCGCCTTGCGCCGCGCGCATGAGGTGTACGACGCCGCCCTCGTCGCGCACACGGCCGACTCGAGATCCGGCAAGCAGCCGGACAGCTGGGGAGCGCGCGGGCTTCGGCCCGGCTGGCAGATGGAGTGGCCCGCCGCGCGGGCCGGCCTCTGGAACAACCCCGTCAGCTGGACCAGCCGCAGCGACTTCGCGCTGTAGCTCCGCCCCGGGACAGCCGCTCTGCTTGTCGGCTTCGACCGGCTGCCCCGGGCTCATCCATCCCGCACGAGACGAGACGGAGAACCCAAGTATGTCGTCCTTCCTGCGCGTTCAGGGCCGGATCGGCCAGCGCACCTTCTTACTGACGACCGCCGCCGTGCCGTTGACCGGCTGGG
The DNA here is from genome assembly GCF_044453765.1 of Streptomyces sp. NPDC051636. Lineage (NCBI taxonomy): Bacteria > Bacillati > Actinomycetota > Actinomycetes > Kitasatosporales > Streptomycetaceae > Streptomyces > Streptomyces sp. NPDC051636. Next base: position 6,696 of record NZ_JBITDA010000039.1, read on the forward strand.
CGGTCCACGCGGCCGCGCTGTACAAGCAGCTCGCCGCCGCCCGCCGCGACCCACTGACCGGCCTGCTACGCCGCGACTCCTACACCGCCCGCGCCCGCCGGCTCCTGTCCCGCCACGACGACCTGGCCGTGGTGATGGTCGATCAGGACCACTTCAAGGCCGTGAACGACGACTTCGGGCACCCGTCCGGGGACGGCGTCCTGGCGGCGACCGCCGCCCGGCTCACTGCGTGGGCGGGCCCGCGCGCGTCCGTCGGCCGCCTTGGTGGCGATGAGTTCGCCGTCGTCGTCCAGGTGCCCGCCGCGCGCCTGGAGCAGCGTCTCGCGCAGCTGGTCCGGATGCTCCACACTCCGGTCGTCCTGGACGACGGCCGCACCGTCGACGTCGCCGCCTCGGTTGGCGCCGCGCCCCCGGCCGCGGTCGGCTCCCGCGACCTGAGCTTGTTGCCGCGGCCGCGAACTGCGCCTCGGTGCGGTCATCGGCATCGCCCGCCTCACCGGCTGCCACTTGGACCAGGGGCCCGACAAGTGCACCAGCCCCTGGGCGGAGCGCGGCGCGCACCACCTGGTCCTTGAGGACGTCCAGGAGCTCGCCCTGCCCGTGCCTGCCACGGGCGCGCTCCCGGCCTGGAAGCCGACGCCGGACCTGCTGGCGCAGGTGTTCCAGCAGCTGCCCGACTTCCGGCCGTGACTCGCACCTGAGGCAAGAAGCCGCTGTTCGAGCCGGGCTGCATCCCGGCTCCCGGCGCTCTCCTCGACTGGCGCGACAGCCAGCACTTCGACCGCTGGCAGGACCGCCCCTGTGTGCTGTGCGGCAAGCCCACGCCCATGCGCTCCCACTCCGGGGAGCCCGTGCACAAGGCGTGCGCTGAGGACTGGATCGCCGAGAACCCCACCGAGGCCCGCCTCGGCAGGTTCGCCTCCGACATCTAGTCCAAACGCCGGCGCGACGACGAACACGCCTGAACCCCTCCGCCTGGAGGCTCCCTTGAGCAGCACCCAACGCGACGTCGACCACGCCCTCGCCTACCCCGAGCCGCCCGCTTCCCCGCTCTGGCACCGCCACGGCGCGAAGGCCCGGCCGCTCACCCCGGCCCAACAGAGGTGCAACCGCGAACTGCTGGACATCGCCCAGCGCAAGCCCCGCACCACGGCCGCTTAGGAGGGCCGGTCATGTTCACCGACCAGAAAGAGGCCCTCGAAGCCGAGGCCCTCGAACTCACCCCGCTCGGCAGCGACCAGCACAGCGCCGCCGCCCTGGTGGTCGCTGACCACGCCCGCGACAAGGACGACCTCACCGACCTGCTGGGCGCGCTCGGTCTGCCCTGCGGCGAGGACGACCTCGTGACCTTGCTCACGCACCTCACCACCCCCGACGACTCCCCGACCGGAGACACGATGCTCGCCGAAACCGTCAACGCCTTCACTGCCACCGCCGTCTCCATGCTGAACAACGGTGACAGCCCCGAGCACGTCCGCGACACCCTCGGACTGTCAGAGGGCGAACTCGCCGATGCCCTTCAGCACGCCAAAATCGCTGAAGCCAGCACTCCGGACTGCCCGCCCCCGACGCGGACACGGAGGACAGCACCGGCACCCCGGAGAAGGCGGACGCGGCGCCCGACAGCACGATGAACGCCGACGGGATCGAGGCCCTGCTCGTATGGGCGGGGAACCACACGACCGCCGCCATCCTCAACCGGGCCGCTCGGGTCCGCAGCGACTTCACCGAGCTGACCGAGCGCCGCGCCACCGACGCCGCCCAGCGCGAGGCAGAGGAGCGGGTCGCCAAGGCCAAGGCCGAACTGGAGGCCGCGCAGGCGCAGCTGCGCCAGGTGAAGGCCGGCGGCCGCGCCTCCTCCGAGGACCAGACCGTCACGACCGCCCTGGTCCCTGCTCAGGCACCGGGCGGCAAGCGCAGCAAGGAGGAACTGGCCGCGGTCCGGAGGTGGGCGCGGGCCAACGGCTACCAGGTCGCCGACCGGGGAAACCCGGCGAAGGCCGTCATGGACGCGTACGACGCCGCCCACCGCACCAACACCCTGGCGGAGGCGAGCTGATGGACACCAAGCCTCTCGCCGTCGACGGCTACCTCGACGCAGTCCCCGCCCCGGGCGACCGGCCGGGCACTGCCCGGTTCCAGCTGATCGTTTCCCCCACCGACGACGCCGTGGACGACGTGACTTGGAACTGCACCACTGGCGACCCCCGGATCGCGTCCGCGCTGCTCACCGAGATCCAGCCCGGCGACCTGCTGCACGTCTCCGGCTTCCTCACTCAGCCCGACAACCAGGCGGAGGCCGCCCGGTTCACCGTCGACGCCCTGGAGGTCCTGGCCACCGCACCGGCGCGGGCGCTGCAGGAGATGGTTCTCGACAGGTACGGCGACTACGTCGTGGTGTTCGACGCCGACACCGACGCCGTGCCGGTCTTCACCGCACTCGGGCAGTGGGTCGGCATGGCAGCAAGCCCCGACGCCATCGGCACGCTGATCGAGATCCACGAACGCGTGAACGGCGGTGACGCGTGATTGCCACGCCCACCGCGCAGCCCCGCACCGTCCTGGAGCGGTTCCCCGCCGGAGGACCCCGCGGCTCGTGGCCGGCGGAAGAGTACGCCGCCGCCCAGCGCGCCCAGGGCGTCGACGCCCACGTCGTGATGGACCTGCCCAGCGACCAGTTCCTCGTGGTCGCCAACACCCCCACCGAGTAGCACCACCGCCCCGGAGCGCCGCGCCCGCCGCCATGCAGGCGCGGCGCTCCGGCGTCTCGACAAGGAGCACCCCGTTCATGACGCCTGACACCACCCATCTCACGCGCGTGCGCACTCGGATGCTGGCCACCGCGTTCAGCAACGCTGACGTCTGGACCCGCAGCAGCGCCTTCCTTACTGACCAGGCCGTGGCCGCGCTCGCCCACCGCGACCCCGCCGCAGCCGAAGCCCTCGCCAAGTCGCTGCTTGCCCCGGAGTTCCTCCACGACACCCAGTCCTGGGCGCGGCCGTGGAGGCCGGGATCGACACCAGCACCTGGGAGGAGCGCCGCGAGAAGATCCGCACCTACGCCCGCGAGGCGTACGAGCTGTCTTGCAGTCCGACCCCGCAACCGAGGCCGCGCGGATCTGGGCGTCGCTCTACGAGCACCACCCGCAGATCGCGGCCGCCCTCGCCGACTTCCTCCGGGAAATGCCGGCTACCTGGCGCGAGGACCTGTTCACCATCAGCCCCCACTCCCCCACTCCCCCACCGCGCTCCCGCGCATGCGGGAGTTCCCCGCGCCGGAGACCGCGCCGTACGACCCGCTGGATTGGGAGGACTGCCCGGCCAGCGCAGAAGCGCAAGACCAGTGCCGCTACCACGCGGGCTTCTTCGCCGGCATGGAGTACCAGCGCGCCCTGATCACCACGGCCATGACCACCACACGGCCATCGACCAGCTTCAGCAGCGCCACACCGAACTCAGGCGACCGACGCCCCGGACGGCAGCCGCCGACGCGAACACCGCTACCCCGTGACGTGCGGGCGGCCGTCGACCACCCAGGTCCGGCCGCCCCGTTGCCTAACCCAGCCTCACCGAAGGGATCCTCGCAGTGCCCGACCCCACGATCACGCTGACATCGTTCGGCTACTTCACCTTCCCTAGGACGATGCGGGACGCGCCCGTGCTGCCGCAGGCCGACCGCATTGAGGACGTAGGTGACCGCCTCCGCGACCCGCCGGGGGTCCGAGGTCAGGCTTGTCAGCGGTTGGACTCTCCATCACGCTGCGCCGAAGGTGGCCGCCTTCCTGATCAGCGTCTGTGTGACAGCAAAGCAGCGGCGGGGCAGGGAGACGACGCCTGGCATCGTCGCCTGCCGCAATTCCGAGACGGGTGCTGGGGCGTGCAGCTGAACGTGCTCAGCTGGCGGCGGAGCCGCCGAAGATCGATTCACATTATGTGAATCCGTCTGAGTGCGGCACACTCGCTTGCATGCCACGCCGCTCCCGGAAGTCTGTGCAACCCACAAAGCCGCTGATCAGGGCGCCTCATCGTGTGGGCAGCCTTGACTTCTCGGCTATGGTGGGCAGGTTGCGTCAGCTACATGAGAATGCAGAAGACCCGGACATTGACCGGATGCCGGACGACGAAGAACTCTTCAAAGCTCTGCTCTACCTCGAGAAACACGCAGGCGCCCTGAAGGACAAACAGGCGCAGCGGGAGGCAGCAGTCAAGCGTGTGACGTTGTGGCAGTACCTTCGGGAACAGGCCGATCTGCACCAGGCCAAGGCCGTGGAAGACGCAAGGGCAGCGGGAAGCGAGTGGGCGGACTTGATGCCGGCGCTCGCGGTTGGTACGCCCAGTGCGGCCTACAACAAGGCGACCCGTCTGCGCGCAGCCGCTCTCACCGCTACAGCTTCCAGGGATCAGCCAGTTCGCCGGACCCCGGAGGCCGTCCTCGCTGCCGAGCGGCAGATCAAAGCCCGGGCCGCCGCCGAGCGACGTACGGAGGAAGAGGCTGCCCGCCGCCACGCTCTTCTGGTGCCTGTGGCGCAAAGGTTGCTCAAGTGCCGGACGGCGTTTGGTGATAATGAGGATATTGAATTCTGGCTGGACCAGATTGAGGCGGTCCTCCCCGGTTGCCAGACTGCTACGCAGATGGTCAGCCTCGGCACATACCTCGAAGCCCTGGTTCGCGCTCTGAGAAAGATCGAACGGAACACTGCCCAACCGACGGGTTGGACCGATGAAGCGCGACTCGGCTACGCAGCCGCAGCAGAGTTGTTCCCACGCTGACGTCCGGCAGCCGCTGCGCTCCCGGCAGGGCAGTCCGGGCATGTTCCGGCGGGGTGGCCGTTGGCGGCGGCCAGCCGCAGCTGAGGCAGTCGTCTGGCTGTGGGTTCCCACGCTGGACGAATCAGAGGCGGTCGTATCCCGCAACTGCGCGCCAATGGGCAGGGTTGTTTCGCGTGAGGGAGGTATGCAGGTGGTCTGTGCCGAACACCCGCACCATGCGTTCCAGAAGGTCGCCGTAGGCGTCGGCGGCCTCAGGCGCCTTGCCTGCCTGCCCCAGCCAGTAGGCGTGGTTGCTGCGGGTGGTAAGG
>NZ_JBITDA010000039.1:11866-54801 GCF_044453765.1 Streptomyces sp. NPDC051636
GTAAGGGTTTGGGGGTGGTCTTCGCCCAGGACTCGGATGCGGTCCTCGAGTAGTTGGGCGGTTGCTTCGGCGGCTCCTGCTGCGTCTCCGGCTTCCCCTCGCCAGCGGGCGAGGTTGCTGCGGGTGGTGAGGGTTTGGGGGTGGTCTTCGCCCAGGACTCGGATGCGGTCCTCGAGTAGTTGGGCGGTTGCTTCGGCGGCTCCTGCTGCGTCTCCGGCTTCCCCTTGCCAGCGGGCGAGGTTGCTGCGGGTGGTGAGGGTGTGCGGGTGGTCTTGGCCGAGTACTTGGACAAAGCGTTCCAGAAGGTCGGTGTAGGCGTCGGCGGCCTCAGGCGCGTTGCCTGCCTGTCCCAGCCAGTAGGCGTGGTTGCTGCGGGTGGTGAGGGTTTGGGGGTGGTCTTCGCCCAGGACTCGGATGCGGTCGTCGACTAGTTGGGCGGTTGCTTCGGCGGCTCCTGCTGCGTCTCCGGCTTCCCCTTGCCAGCGGGCGAGGTTGCTGCGGGTGGTGAGGGTGTGCGGGTGGTCTTGGCCGAGTACTTGGACAATGCGTTCCAGCAGGTCGGTGGTTGCTTTGGCAGCTCCTGCCGCATCGCCGGCCTCGCCTTGCCAGCGGGCAAGATTGCCTCGGGCAGTGAGGGTGTCGAGGTGGTCGGAGCCGAGGAGTGTGGCGCTGGTCTTGGCGACGTGCCGGAAGTGGTTTCGGGCGGCGCTGAGCTGGCCGGCCTCGCCGAGGCTACTTCCGGTTCGGTACAGCACCGCGTGCGCGTCCGGCTGGTACAGAGCGTCTCCCGCCAGGTTGGCGAGGGCGGTGGCGTTAACACGCAGCGCCTGGGCCAGAGCCACATCGCTCTCGACGTCGGGCCAGGCAGCGGTTAAAGCGTCCGCGGCGGCGCGTGCGGCGTCATCTCGCTGATCGGGGGTAAGAGCGTCACGCACCGAGCGCTGGACAAGCTGGTGGACCCGGACCGCGAGGTGCGGGACGTTGGGAGTGTGCTCGACAAGGCTGAGCCGGCGCAAGGCGCTCAGGGCTGTTCGCGCCTCCCGGTGTGTCACCTCTTCATAGTCCTCCAGCATGCCAACAGATGAGCCAGTCAATGGCTGGGAGTCGGGGGCCGAACGTTGGCGGGCCAGGAAGGCACGGGCTGGGGGGCTTGTCAGGACCGCTTCCGGAATGCCGTTCGGGTTAAGAAAGGCGGCTAGCTGCAGCATGGGGCGGGCTAGTCCGGTCGGCCGCAGAGTGTTGGCGTGTTCAATGGACAGAGACCAAGTAGCGGCTACGGCCAGCGGTTGTCCATCGGGCAGGGTGTCAGGTGTCGCATCACGCAGCCTGGTGGCGTGGTCGGCTAGCAGCTGACGGAAGCCAGCCACGCTGGTGCCAGTGTCGGTGAGATAGGCCGCGGCTTGCGACAGCGCCAGGGGCAGGTCCCCGAGATCCTCCGCCAGGTCGGCGAGATGCTCGGTCGTTTGCGGGTTGGTGACAAGGGCACCACTGAGGTAAGCGAGCGACTCCGCAGGGGTGAAGACGCCGATCGGGATGAGACGGCGGCCGGTGATGAGAGCTGCCTCCTGACGGCGGGTCGTGACGAGGGTTCGGCCTGTGGGGCCAACTGAGGGCCACAGCGTGTTCAGATCTACTGGGTCGGTCACGTCGTCCAGCACTACCAGCCAGCGGCAAGTGCGCTGTCCGGCCTTGGGTTCTAACCAGGCCAAGAACGTGGCGGCAGCCAGTTCAGGATCGTCGGATGCAGCGGCACCGAGTAGTTCGGCAGCTGCCTTTGCGTAGCCGTTGATGATGCCGGCGGCGGTGGTGGCGGTGATCCATACCAGCACGTCCAGCTCCCCCGCCTGCCAGGCCATGCGGGCGTAGTGAGCGGCAAGCTGGGTCTTGCCCACCCCGCCCAGGCCCACCACCACGCCTGCAGGTGCGCTCTGGGCAACGACCGCAGCTCCGCCGTCAGTGAGCGCCGCGGTGAGGAGATCCAGCTCTGGGCGACCCTGGAAGCAGCCGGCTTGCGGGGGGATAGTTCCGACCTGATGTGGCCACGAAGCGGGTCGGCGAGATGTCGCGTAGAAGTTGTTCTGAACGCCCTTGCCTTAGGCTGGGCCGTGAAAGTCCGCGCGCCGGAAGTCAACCCAGTCACCCTCCATGGTGTCCCCGTCCGTGCTGCCGACCCGAGGCTGCCGAAGCCCCACCGTCCGATCCGGCTACCGCCGAATCGGCACCCCGACCGTACCCACGCCGCAGCCGCTTAATTGGGACTTATGACTAACCCGTTACACCAATAGTCCTCGTCGACGGTCGACGTGACCCTAACGATTGCTCCTTCCCCTGGCTGTTGTCTTGGCCCATCCTTGCCGGGTGTATGCCATAGGACACCAGTCTCTTCAAAGCCGCGTGCTGGATGACTTCGTTCATTGCGCGCGTTGATCTGAGTCGGTCCCGTTCGACTCGTTGTCCACGGATAGCAGCTTGCCTCCCATGCGGCTTCAGCGTGGGAGGCGTCTCCAAGATTCCAGTTGTCCAGCTCGATGCCGTCGACCGTGACCTCCTGAGCATCAAATGGACAGCAAGGCGGCTGTCTCGACTGGGAAGCGAGACGTGCCCACGCGGCAGCGACAGACCTTCTAGCTCACTGATTCGAGCGCGGAACGGCGCTGCCGAGCGACCACTCCCCCATCCCAGCCGTAGCCCCCGTCGACGCGGAGGCCGCCTGTGAGCGGCGCATTCGGCGCCCGACGCGCTGGCTGTTCACCAGAGCAGTCACGAGCGCTGAAGGCTTGGTTCTCATACTGACGGCCTTGTCGCTCGGCTGAGTGGGACAAGGCCATCGGTGTTTAGGTGATGCAGGTGATTGCCTCGCAATCAGGCTGACCTTCGGCTGAACCCCAGAGCCTGTGTCACAAGGTAGTAGTCGTCGGTGGCGGACAGGGCGGTCTCCTGCTTGAGCTTCGACGGGTTCTCCGTCACCGGGTCGTAGAAGCGCAGCACCTTCTGAGCTGCGTAGGCCTCAGGGATTCGCGGGCTCCTGCGGACCGTGGGGAGAACGAGCTCCTCGTATGCTTCCTTGGCCTGCTGCTGGCTATCGTCGTAAACGGCACCCTGGTTGCGGGTGGTCGGGCAGTCGACGATGAGGATGTTTGCCAGCTCTGCGCGCGCCCCCATCGCGGAGAACGTCTCACTGATCTCTTCGATCTTCGCTTCCATGCGGGTCAGGGCGCGCAGTTCCTTCCATCCCGGCTTGACGCACGCCACCACGTCATCTGCTGCGACGATTGCGTTGACGACAATCAGACCGAGGTTGCCCGGGCAGTCGATCAAAATCAGGTCGTAGGTGTCGCGGATGCGGTCGAGTTGTGCTTTGAGCCAGAACTCTCGGCCGGTCTTCGGCGCAAGCAGTTGCTCTGCCTCTTCGAGCGAGCTGGAGCCGAGTACGACGAAGAGATTAGGGATGGGCTTCGTGCCGTCCTCACCGTAGGGGCCGGCCATTGCCTGCGCGACGGCTTCCTCGAGCTTGGCGGCTCCGGTGAGGACGTCGTAGAGATTGGCCTGGTTGGGGATGTCATCGGGGGTGTCGTAGCCGAGGGCAGCGGATGCGTCGCACTGTGCGTCGGCGTCGATCACGAGTGTGGTGAAGCCGAGGTCGGCTGCGCAGGCTCCGATGTTGACTGCGGATGTTGTCTTTCCGGCGCCGCCGCTCTGGTTTGTGAGGGCAAGGACGCGGGCGATTCGATTCGCTGTCTCAGCGGTGGTGCGGTTACGGGACGAAGTCATGAGTGAGCCTCCACGAATGATTGCGGCGCAATCACTTGGCCAGTGAAAGTTCGCGCGCGATATGTCACCGGGCCCGCAAACGCAGATGGGCTTGGCCCAACGCTGTGCGGTGGTCCAGCCTCTGACGTTGCTGCCCGAGGTAGTGGTCTCGATGGCGGGAGTTGATTGCGCCGCAATCAGGGGACCTTCCAAGGTCGACGCCATGCTTCGGCGGTAGACCCCGAAGACGATGCGATACCGGGGCGCAGGTTACAGGGCGAGGTACCGCAAAAACTAGTCGCCCCACCGTTCTAAGCCGGTGGGGCGACTAGGGGAGAGGTGTCAGGGCGCGAGCAGTGCCTTCAACTCCTCGATCTCTGACTCGTCCAGGAGGTCCATGATGCTGAGAGCCAGCTCCTCAATACTCCGCACGACGATCACCCCGCGCGGTTCCTCTGCAGTCGCTACAGAAGTATCTGCAGCCTCGGCCTGTGAGGCGGGCGCAGAACTCGTTGGCGTCTCCGCTGTGCGCTGAGGTGCTGGGCGCTTTGGTGAGGTCGGTCGGGAGTCGGGCTCCGCCGCCGCTGCTGTGTCCTGCACAGGCTCGCTGGCCCGCGGCTCTGGCAGGGCTGCAGGCGTCAGTTCCGTTGCGGTGATTGCGGCGCAATCATCAGCAGGCTCGTCCGTAGGGATGGCCTGTTGCCCGGTCGGAAGCTTGCTGACTGCCGCAGCCTGCGCCGTGCTCAGCTGTCCACGCACGAAGGCTTCCTGCAGGTCGGTTCGCAGACGAGCATAGACAGTTGCTGCCTCACGAACGGGCAGCATCAGACGTGCCCCTGCACTATCCGGGCTCTCTGCGGAGTCCAGGAGCTGCTGCTCCTTGAGCCAGTGGTCGACGACCGCTTGCTGCAGTTCAGGAATAAGGCGGAGCAGAGCGACGCGGTGAGAGACGTAGGTCTGGGAGCAGCCGACGCGCTTGGCGAGTTCGCGCTGAGAAAGCTGCTTTCCTGCCTCATCCTTCTCGTCAAGGGCTTCCTGGAACTCGACGGCCTCCTCGATGGGATTGAGACCCATGCGTTGGAGGTTCTCCTGGATAGCGGCGATGCGCAGGCTCGGTACGTCGCGGCGGACCAGGATCGGCACTTCCGTCAGTCCGGCCTTCAAGGCGGCGGCCAGTCGTCGATGGCCGTGATGGACGACGAAGAGGATCCCTTCCGCGACTCGTGCTTCAACCGCCTCCTTGTGCTGGGGATAGAGCTCAACGTAGACGTCTGGCGGGATGACGGTCATGGCGGTGTTCATGCCGTCTGTCCGTAGGGTGTCGGCCAGTTCGTCGATCTTCAGGAGCTTTTTACGCCCATTCTCGGGGCTGGGCATCAGCTGGTCGGGGCGCACCGTCGGTAGTCCCTGCGGCACGAGACGGGCCTGCTGGGTGGCGGCCTTACGTGCGGCTCTTTCGGCGGCGAGGTCGCGCTTGAGGCCGGGTTTGTGAGGCATGGGCTTCTCCGTATGGTGCTGTGACTGACGCGGGGGCGAGCTTATCGGGCTGACGAAGTGAGTCGATGCTGCTTGGGAGTGATTGCGTCGCAATCACTCCCAAGCAGGCGGCCCGAGGCGACCTAACTTGCGGGGAAGGTGAGGAAAGTTCCATCTGTACGCAGATGACCATATCGCCTATATGATCTTGCAGGTTTCATCCCGACAGCCAATGCCAGGGCAAGCCCATCTGATCACTTTTCGTCGACGATTTGCTGCCAGCACACCTCAAGCCGTCTCAAGGGGGCTCACGACATGCAAGTCTGAGACCTGCTCATACAAGTGACGCGGCATGGGAGTGGCAAGAGACGTGACTGCGGCGGGGAACGGCGCACGGCCCGTACTGACCCGAGCCCACCGGATCCTGATCGGCGTGGTCGTCACCGGTGCAGTGATCATCGCCGGTATCGGCTTCGCCGGTTCGTACGCGGCCGTCCGTGAGCTGGCCCTCAAGAAGGGCTTCGGGAACTTCTCATATGTGTTCCCGGTCGGCATCGACGCGGGCATCTGTGTCCTGCTGGCCCTGGATCTGCTCCTGACCTGGATCCGCATCCCCTTCCCGTTGCTGCGTCAGACGGCGTGGCTGCTGACGGCGGCCACGATCGCGTTCAACGGTGCCGCCGCCTGGCCGGACCCGCTGGGCGTGGGCATGCACGCGGTGATGCCGGTCCTGTTCGTGGTGGCGGTCGAGGCGGCCCGGCACGCGGTCGGCAGAATCGCCGACATCACCGCTGACAAGCACATGGAGGGCGTCCGTCTCACCCGCTGGCTGCTCTCCCCGGTCCCGACCTTCCTGCTGTGGCGCCGTATGAAGCTGTGGGAGCTGCGCTCCTACGAGCAGGTGATCAAACTGGAGCAGGAACGCCTCGTCTACCAGGCCAGCCTCCGCTCTCGCTTCGGCCGAGCCTGGCGACGGAAGGCCCCGGTGGAGTCACTGATGCCGCTTCGCCTGGCCCGATACGGGGTGCCTCTGGCGGAGACGGCCTCGGCCGGCCTTGCCGCAGCCGGCATCGACGAGCCGCCCATCAACCTCACCGTCGAGCGGACGTCGGTACCGGCACAGCGACAGAGCCCTGAACTCGAGACCGCCGCCGAGCGCGAGAAAGATCCTGCGAAGCTGAGCGATGATGAGCCCCAGCCGACGAACCAGGCGCCACCTGTCGATCCTGGCCGGTCGCATGACTTGGAGGTGGAAGGCGATGGCGATGACCGAGCCCTTGCCAACGCCTACCAGGCCTGGCTTACTGCCTTCGGATTCGAGCCCACGAGCGCACAGTTCGCACTTTGGCTCCAGGACCAGTACAGCATCGCCACCGCGTCAGGCGGGCCACTGCCTGACGAGCAACTGGTGCCACTGCTGAAGGTGCTTAAGCAGCGCAGCTCACAGCACTACTCCCCTTCAGCCAGCGTTCAGCATGGAATGGAGGGGGCCCAAACCGCTGACGATGAACTGACCTGGGGCGACTACTTCTACAACGCATGGCTTACATACGCCCACGAGCATGGCTCCTCACCGGATGCGGCCGCCCTCGCCCAATACGTCTACCAGCGCGACCGCATCACGGGCGCCACAGGTCAGCCAGTCACCGCGGCCGAGGTGCAGGAGTACGTCGCCGAATTCCAGGCGCGCGAGTACGGCATTGACAGCTCGAACTCTGCCGTGCCTGCTGAGGACGAAGCGAGCACTGATCCCAGCAAGCATCCGGAGGACGAGCCCCTGCCGGATCAGGAGACTGAGCAATGGGCCGCAGCCGTCGGCGCTCATGCTGCCGAGGGGCAGCGCAGCCCGAGGATCGACGCCAAGGTCGACGAGCAGCCTTCGCCGCAGGACGCTGTCGAAGGAGCCGACCTCACAGTCGTCGACCGCTACTACCTCGCGTGGATGGAATATCAGGCTCAGCACGGCGGCGAACCGGGAGCCGATGCGCTGTCGGCCTTCCTGGCGGAGAAGGGCATGTTCGGCCGCGGACGAAAGCCCGTCAGCCCGTCCACCCTGCGCCGCTACCCTCTCCAGTTCCGCACCTACAACGTATGGGCCGAGCACCGCGTGCGCACCGATGTACCCTCGGCCGACGCAGTTGCGCAGGAATGCGCAGCCCGCGGAATCACAGGCCAGTACAACAAGCCGATCGCACCAGCCCAGATCGCCGAGCAGGCGGAAGAGTTCGAGCGGCGCTGGAATGTGCTCACCCGGCATCACGCCGAGGCCCAGCAGTAGCTGTAGTGGGGCCGGTTGTGGACGGGATCCCCGACAGCCTCCCGCAGGATGCGCCATGTAAAACGCCTGATCAAGCACCCATTGCGCATCCGAAATGATCACTGCGCAGGGTTTGCGCACCCCGCAGGCGGCCTGTGGTACCACGCACCTGTGCAATGCGCACCCCGACCAGACCGATCAGGGGGACTCGTGCGAGCACTGCGCATCGACCCCGGCGCACCCTCACCGCAATCGCCTTACCGGAACTCGATGCTGCACTCCACGACCCTTGAGCATGTCGGAACGAGTGGCGCCGTCGACCGGGTCGTGTATCCCTCCGCTCCTCCACCTTCGCGGCGCGGATCGCGCCATCGAACTTGGTCAGGGCCTGGCCCTCTGGGTCCTGGCTAGTGCCTTGCCCAAATGGTGTTGTTAAGAGTCTCGGATAGGTAGAGGGCACGGGGTTCGGTCCTTACACGAAGGGCCTCTGCTGTGAGTGCTGTCCCGCCCAACATTTCTGAGCCGCTTCTGCACTGGATGTGAGCCAGGTGCTCCTATGTGGAGTGATTGCGGCGCAATCACTCCACATGATTGCGGACAGTGCCCTGGCCGACGTTTTCGCCTACACCACCGCCGAAGGCGCCTGCGTCGGCTCGGGAGCTGCCAGCGGCAGCCGAGTCACCACCCACTCGCGCGGGGAACACGCTCAGGGGCCGGCTCAGTGCCGGATCAGGCCGGGCTCACCCCCGCTGGCGCGGGGAACACGCAGTCCTCGCCCCGGGGCCGCTCACGAAGATCGGCTCACCCCCGCTCGCGCGGGGAACAGATCGAAATGACCACCGCCCTGCGGCAAAGTTTCGGCTCACCCCCGCTCGAGCGGGGGTGAGTCGGTTGTCTGCGTCGAGGTGCGAGCTACCGGCCCGGGACGTCACCCGCAATGGGTAGTGCACACTGCACGCCCGTCCTCTATAGAGCCGTGTGCACTGCCGCGCCCGAGTCGTTGAGGAGCTCGTTGATGAGTTGCGTGGTCTCCGTCTCCAGGGAGCAGTCGAGTGCCCGGTTGACCTGCTGGACGCGGGAGATGGCCGTGTGCAGCCCCTGCCGGTTTCCGGCCGCGTACTCGATGCGGAGCCAGCCCCGATACAGCAGCTCCGCGGTGTCGTCGACGTCGAGACCGGTCGCGACGGCCTGGCGGGCGGCGCTGAGGTCGTGGTGCGGTCCGGCAGGCGTGCGGTAGGTGGCTACTGTGTGCGCTACGTCGATGATGCGTGTGACCATTTCCTGCTGGTAGGGCTCTGCCCAGGGCAGGGCTTTGCCCCCGAACGGCCGGCCGCGTACGAGAGTGAGCGCTTTCTCCAGATCGGTCAGGCCTGAGGGACCCAACGGAAGAGCGCGTTCGACGAGCTGCAGGAAGCGGCTCCAGTCGCAGCGCACCCCGGGTGCGAGTTGGTACGGGTCGTCACCGGAACTGCGGCGCGGCACGTAGGGGTTGCCTGCGGGGTCGTTGCCCAGAGAGCGGCGCAGGCCCTGCAAGCGGGCGTTGAGGGTGCTTGAGGACCAGGGGCTGACGGGATCCATGTCAGAGCAGAGCACGTCCGCGCTCCGGCCGGGCCGGAAGAACAGCAGTGCGGCGAGCTGTGCCATCCGCGGGCCGTGGCCGGTGCTGTCCACGCCGGTCACCTCGAGCGGGCCCAGCACCCTGATTTCCGGCGCGTGCAGGTCATGCGCTTCGCAGTCCTCCGCCTCCGGCACCTTCCCCTCCTCGAGCGAGGCCTCGTGGTCGTCGGCCTCCGCGTCCTCGCCACTGGCGCTGGTCTCCGCGGCGGTTGGCGGTATTGGAGCCGGGGGCGGGGGCACTGCTTCAGTGCTTGTGGCGGGGTCGTCGCCAGCCGGAGATGCGGTCGTGGCGGTGGGCAGGAGTCGAAGTCCGGACGGGTCGGCGCTAGCGGCCAGCAGGGCCGGGAACATCTCGCTGCCCGCATCCGATGGAGCCGGCAGCGAGACGTTCGGGGCTGCGGTGGCCGCGGACGCGATGGGCTCCTTCGGAGCGGTCTGCTCACGCTGCTGCATCTGGTCGAGCTCGTCCGGGACGCCCTGCCAGGGTCCCTCAGCCGGGTGGGACGGCTGCCCGGACACCTTCAGTGCCGTGGTGATCTGCAGGTACGCGGCGTGTTCCAGGCGCTGCACCGTGATGTCGACGCCGGCGTAGTCGAGGTTCTGAGGATCCCTGAGGGAGGCGTTGAGGATCTCCGCCTCGGGGAAGTGCGCGGCTGCCGTACTCGCGGGGGCGATCAGGGTGACGGGGACCGTGCCCGACTTGTCGATGACATCGGCGAACTGCCAGGCCGTGTCCGCGTCCAGAGACGAAGCGCACAGCAGCAGGTACGGCTGATGCTCGGTTTCGGGGATCTGGTGCGCTTCCAGTAGCCGTTCGCTCAGATCGCGCAGGGCGTGCGCGGCTTGGCGCATGTGGGCGATCCGCGCGGTGGGCAGCAGCTGCGGCAGGTCATCGCCGAACCCCACGGTGACGACCTCGACTTCGCTTGCCCACGGGCTCATTCCGAGTTCCAGGGCGAGCGAGGTGCACACCTCGGTGATGTGGACGGGGTTGCCGTCCAGCAGCAGCGCGGGCAGCTGCGCGAGGTTGAGCAGCAGGAGGTCGCCCGTCTCGGTGCTGCCGATCGTGACCAGCCCCGGATACGGTGCCGGTACCTCGCGGGCGTGCTCTTCGTCCAGGAGGACGGCATCGGAGGGCAGGGCCCACCACCCGCCCTGCCCGGCCACGAAGGGCGCCGCAGGGTCCTGGGCGAGATCCTCGGGCAATACCTCCACCGTGCGGGTGCCGATCCGGGCAGCCCGCAGCGGCGGCAGGATGGCGTCCTCCTCCTGGGCCGCCTGGTGGGCGAGCGTTCGCAGTGCCACGTCCAGGCGGTCAGCGCCGCCCGGCTCGGCGGCCGCTGCCAACTGGGCCTCGGCCGTGGACGTCTCCGACGCGATGGCGATCTTCTCGCCGGGCTTGCGGCGGCGGCGCTGCAGCGTACGGCGCAGGGCGAGAGCACCGGTGATGGCGGCCGCCAGCAGCGCGCCGGCACCGAGAACGGTGCGCAGGTTCAGCGGGCTGCTGGCCGGAGCCGTCGCCGGGGTCTGGGACGCCGTGGCGGCGGGGGAGGAGGCAGCAGCGGGGCCGGACGCTTCAGCCGACGCCGGCGGGGAGGCGGCAGAGGGCGACTCGCTGACGCTGGGCTGCGGGGTCGCAGAGGCCGTTGCCGACGGCGATGCCTGATCCTGTCCGGGCTGCTCGGCAGGGCGGCTGGCCGGTGCGCTGGGGGCCGACGACTGGGGTGCGGGCGTGGTGGTCTGGCTCGGCGCGGGCGGCTGGTCGGTGCCCGCGCCCGGCTTCTGGCTGGTCGGGGGAGTGGTCTCCTGGCTGCCCGCATCATCACCCTGGTCACGGTCCTGGGACGGCTGGTCGGGCTGGGCGCCGGGCACGGTGACCTGCTGCCCCGCATAGATGACGTTCGGGTCGGTGATCGCGGGCAGACCGTGGGGCTGCTCCTGGCCCCGGCTGGCCTTGAACAGCTCGGGCCATTCGTCGCCGTCGCCGAGTTCTTTCTCCGCGATCTTCGAAAGGTAGTCACCCGAGTGGACCGTGACGACGTGCTCGCTCTTCTCGCCGGCAGCCGGCGCGGCCTCACCCAACTGGGTGCGGAGGCCTCCCACTCCAGTTGACGTGTCGGGCATCTCCAACTGCCAGCCGGGCTGCAGAAAGCTGTTCGCACGGAAGGTCGTGCCGTCGACCATGGTGTGGCCCTCGTTGAGGGCAGCGATCTCCCGCCACCTCTCACCATCGCCCAACTCCCGTTCAGCGATGCCCCACAGGCTCTCCGCGGGCCGCGTCTCACGCACCGTGTACGACGTGCTGGACGCCGCGGTGCTCGCCGAGGACCTGGAGGCCTGCTCGGTCTCGGCGGCCTGCCGGGCCTGGGGCTTGCCCGAGACGGGGGCCGCCGTGGTGGCTGGGGCGGCCTGGGCGTCGGAAGCCAGAGCCGAACTCGTCGGCAGCAGCACCAGGATGCTGCCGATCAGGAGAGCCGCGGCGCGCTGGGAGGCACCCATCCCTCGCGGGGCGTGCCAGGTCCGGCCCCGCACCTGCGCGATCAGCTCGCGCACGGCGCAGAAAGCGAACTGGGCCCACCCGATCCACCCCACCGCGACGAGCAGCAGCAGGAACGCCGCACCCGTGTCCTGCCGGTCCAGCAGGTGCGTGAAGTCGTCGTGGGTGGCAGCCCAGATGACCGGGGTGGCCCAGGCCAGCAGCAGCGGCAGCCCGGCGACAGCGGCGGTCAGGACCAGCAGACTCAGGACTGCTTTGAGGAGCCGGCCCAGGGTGCGCCAGGCCGCTGCGGCGGGGGAGGGAGTGGTGCTCATCAGTTTCCTTCGGGAGCGGTGACGCCATGCAGGAGGGTGGCCTTGCCATGGCCGGTCACCGACAGAGAGCCGATTCCAACCACCGACAAAAACTTCGTGTCGTACGTGCTGGTGACGACGACGGTGAGGGTCTTGCCGTCGCCGGACACGCTGACCGTGCCGGTGGCGCCGGCGGAGCGCAAGTAGGCCTGGGCTGCGGCCTGTGCGTCCTGCGGATCGACGACGATCGCCCTCCCGCTGATCGCGTCGGCGGGATCGATGGCCTGCCCGCCGGCCCGCGCGGCTTCGCCGGCGACGTAGTCGGCGCGTTCTGTGGCGCGCATTTTGCTGCCGCCGTCGACGGCGACGCCGATGATCCCGATCAGCGCGATGACGCACACGGCGACGAACACGGTGACGCCTCCCCGGTCCTCCCGTAGCGTTCGGCGCAGGCCCCTCTGGCGGAAGATCATCAGTCCCCCCGCTGCCGGTACTGATCCACTACCGAGGTGGCGGTCGACGTGAGTGTCTTGGCTCCCGGCACGCCAGGGAGCAGCAGGTCGGAGAGGTTGACCGTGCAGGTCACGGTCGCGGTGACCGTCCCTACCTGCCCCACCGGCACGCTGAGGCCGCCCGTGTTGATGTTGACGCTGGTGGACGAGCACTTGATGCCCTGGTCGTTCAGGGACTGCGCGGCCGCCGCCTGCGCGGCGCTCTGCGCGGACCCCGCGGTGCGGTGAATGGAGGCCTCCCGTGCCGCGTCCTCGGCTGCCGCGTCGATCTTCGCGCCGGAGGTGACGATGCGTCCGCCGGCGATGGCCATACAGATGAACATGATCAGTGCAGGGAGGACGATGGCAGCCTCAATCGCTGCGCTGCCCTCGTCGCTGCGGAGCCTGCGAGCCCACCGGGCCGTGTTTC
Organism: Streptomyces sp. NPDC051636; assembly: GCF_044453765.1. Classification (NCBI taxonomy): domain Bacteria; kingdom Bacillati; phylum Actinomycetota; class Actinomycetes; order Kitasatosporales; family Streptomycetaceae; genus Streptomyces; species Streptomyces sp. NPDC051636. The sequence goes on from NZ_JBITDA010000039.1 coordinate 24,678, forward strand.
GCACGTGGTTCACCCTCCCGGGACGGTCCATCTCTCCACCGGGCCGGACGCGGACTGGGTGACATGAAGGCCCGAAACGCCCGGGATCATCGACATGGCGGTGCCGGACACCTGGACCCGCACACGCTGCCCGGTGCTGCTGGCCGAGACGCTGTAGCCGCTCAGGCTGTCACCCGCGGTGCGGCCCAGCACGTTGCGTGCCTGGGCCGCACCGTCGGCGGGGCTCGACTGGTAGGCGCGGGCCGCGGTGAGGCCCTCGCGGGCAGCGGTCAGGGCGATCTGCCGTGCGTAGTACCACATGGAGGCCTGGATGACGGCAACCGTGGCGAGCAGTACGAACGGGAAGATGATCGCCATCTGGATGGCAGTGTCACCGCGGTCGTCGCGCCATCTTCGGCCCTGCCACCAGTCCTTGAGCCGCTCGGGACGCGACATCACAGTCCAGAGAGCTTGCCGTTGTACTTGCCGATCACGATGGCGATGGTCCCGGCGATCAGGACGGCGCCGGTGACGGCGGCGACCCAGATGATGACGGTGGTGGTGCTGATGTCGCCGCGGTCCGGTCGGCGGGTGGCCTCCTCCAGGGCTTCGTGCAGACGCGTGCTGAGCCGGATCGCTGCACGGTTGGCGCGCTCGATGACGCGGGATCTCCTGCCGCCGTGGGCGGGTCGGCGGGGAGCCTTGTTCGGGCCGGTGTGCGGGCGGCTGGTCAGCCGGATCACAGCACGGCGTGTGCGGGCTGCAGTGTGCTTCATGTTCCTTACCTCTCTGGAGCGTTGAACGAGTCGGAGTGGTCTCAGACGGTCAGCATGCGGATCACCGCGGGGAACGCCATCAAGAGCATGACCAAGACGGCGAGCAGGGCTCCGGGAGCGGTCATCTTCTCGCTGGCCGCGTTCGCCTCTGCGGACTGATCCGCCAGCAGTTCCGCGTTGAGGGCGGCGGTGCGGGCCCGCAGCGCCTTGTACACGGCGGCGCCGTCGGTAGCCGAGCCGCGCATGATGTCGGCGACGTCGTCCAGGACGGGCAGTTCGTACTGGGTAGACAGCTCCGCGAGTGCCTGATACGGCGGGATCTTCTCCAGCCGTGCCCGGCGCAGAGCGCCCTGCAGATAAAGGAACGGCCAGCCCTCGCCGACCTCGGCGGCCTTCTCCAGCGCCTCGGCGGGGCCGGCGTCGGCGGCCCGCTTGAGCGCGACCAGGTCGAGGAAGGCGGACAGCGCGTGCGCGAACTCCTCCCGGGCCCGCTTGGCCTGGTCCCGCACCGCAAGATCGGGCGTGATGAACAGCAGGGCCGCGACAAGAAGTCCGACGCCGGCGGGTACGTAGAACGGCAGGCCCACGCCCGCGATGATCCACGGAATCGTCGCAATCACCGGGCAGAGCAGACCCAGCGCGGCCAGCGCGACCTTCTTCAACATGAACTGGCCCGGCCCCTGGCCGAGCAGGGCCAGGTTCGTGGTGGGCACCCGCACGCCCGGAAGCCGCTCGAGGCGGGCCAGCAGCCACCGGCCCCACACCTCCTCGCGGTCCAGCTCCGGCTCGGGCATCGTGAACGTTCCCGGGGCACTGCGCTTGAGGGCAGGCCCCAGCGCGGGCTGCGGCTGCAGCAGTTCCCGGACCAGCAGCGCAACGCCGGCACCGACCATGCCGCCGGTCACAACAACGGGGAGCAGGTTCACGACGGAGCTCCTTTCGGCTCCCGGGCGACGACCGCCAGGTCCGGCTCCGGCTCAGGCGCCGGTAGGCGAACGGTGCTGGTCGGGTCGGTGACCAGGAAGCGGGGGATGCGGCGGAAGTTGCCCAACTGCCGCATCATGGCAAGCACTCCGACGAATCCGGCCGTCAGGAAGGCGAGCACGAGCTGCCCCAAGAGCGTGGAGTACGGCTTCGTGTAGCTGGGCACGAAGAACCCGGCCACCACGACTCCCACGGTGATGATGGTCATCCACCGCACGGTGGTGCGGGGCTTGGCCCGGTCCGCCTCGATGGCACGCTTGCGGGCGACCTCCTCGCGGACGGTGGCCGAAAGGTCCTCCAGCGCCTGAGCCAGGCCCGGGCCGCGGTCGTTGACCGACAGGATGAGCGCGGCGACCACCTTGTCCGAGGTGACATCGTCCAGTTCATCGGCGAACGAGCGCAGCGCCAACTCCGGCCGCCACCCCAGGCGCAGCCGGTCGGACAGATTGATGATCTGCGGGGCAAGTTCGTCCGGTGCCCCCTGACGGCTGGTGATCATCGCCTGCTCGAGCCCCATGCCCAGCCGCAGCAGACCGGCCAGCCGCTGCGTCCACTCACTTAAGCCCTCCAGCTGACCGATGCGCTCCTGCGCCATCTGCGCCGGGGTGATCAGCCAGGGCACACCGATGACGGCCGCGCCCAGCAGCGCACCGCCGACGAAGTTCCCCGAGACCAGCCACACGGCCACGAACACCACGACGGCCGCGGCCAGGAGGGTTCGCCGCCGCAGGCGGGTGTCCTCACTCTGGTTCTTCCCACCGCGCAGGGCCGCCTGCCAGCGCATGTGCAGGGGGGCCCGGCGCGGCGCCGTGGTGCCCACGAACCCCGCCACGACACCGACCAGCCCGCCGACCACGGCCATCCCACACAGCAGCCCGAACAAAAGCGTCATCGGCTCACCCCCACCTTCAGCGGCAGCGGCGCCTGCCAGGCCCCATACGACTGCTGCAGCAGCGACGAGTCGAAACCAACGCGGCGCAGGTCATCGACGCAGCCCGGGTCCATCCGCGGCACCGCCCGCAGCTCACCGAACTCGCGGCCGGGGGAGAAGATCTCATTGGTGGCAGGCCGGCCGTTCTCGCCGATCCCAGTCAGTTCCAGGACATGGGAGACGTACCGGTGGCGGCGGCCGCCGATCTGCGTCTCGTCCGTCATGTCGACGTAGACGATGAAGTCCAGACCGTTGGCGGTCTGCCGGTAGGCGAGCTGCTCGGACAGGTTCTCCTGGGCGAGCGCGTACAGCTCGGCGATCCGGTCGAAGATGATGTCCGGGCGACGCGCGTGAATGGTGCACAGGTTGCCACCGGAGCCGTTGGTCAGCGCCTGCATCATGGCGACGACCTCAGGGCCGCGAACCTCGCCGACCACGATCCGTTCCAGTGACATCCGCAGCGCCGGATGCATCAGATCCAGGAGCGTGACCTCGCCGGCGCTGCGCCCGGTGACGTCCTTCTCCCCGTTGGACTCACGGCCGACGAGGGAAACAACCTGCTTGTGGTAGCCGTTGGCGTGGGCGAACAGCTCGTCCTCGGTCTGAATGGTCGCGAACCGGCACTCCGGGTCGAACTCCTTGAGCATCGCCCGCAGCAGCGTGGTCTTCCCCGCCTTCTGCTTCCCCGCGATCATGATGTTCTTCTCGGCGCGCACGCACGCCCCGAGGAACTCGCGCAGGATCGGGTCGATGGTGCCCAGCCGGACGAGGTCGTCGAGGTTCGCGTGGGAGACCCGGTGCCGGCGGATGACCGCGTAGGTCATCGGTCCGAGCCCGGTGATGGCCTGCAGGCGGGAGCCGTCCTGCAGGGACAGAGCCAATGTAGGGTTCGCGGTGGAGATGGTGCGCTCGCTGTGCCCGGAACCACGGGCCAACTCACGCAGCAGCTCCAGCAGTTCTTCCTCGGAGTCGGCGATCGGGCCGACCCGGCGGCGTTCGCCGTCGCCGTAGTCGAGCCATACCTCGTGAGGGCCCTGGATGATGATGTCCTCGACCCGGTCATCGTCCAGGTACGGCTGGAGCCGGCCCGCCCGAAACAGCAGGTCGTACACGGCGCGGCGCAGCGCCTCGTCTTCCTGCGGCGTCATCGCCTGGGCGTCCGACCACAGCGCGACAGCCTCAGCGATCCAGTTCAGGCAGCGCTGCTCCTCGCTGGCCCGGTCCATGTCGGGCTTGGTCTTGAGCAGTTCCTCGCGCTGCTTGGCGACCTGGGACGCAATCTCCCGGGCCACCCGGTAGTCGACGGTGATCTGCGGAGCCGCCGTGCCGAGCGCCTGCGGACTCGAGGCGGCACCGGCAGGCAGCGGTGTGCCGTTGGTCTGCTGCGCCCACTGCTGGGGCAGCGGGGCCACCGTGGGGTCGGGGTGCAGGGGCCTAGCGTGCATGGGTCACCTCCCCGCCTGCTGCGCGCAGGCTGCGTGGATCGAGGCGGGCCCGGCGCATGGCGGCCCGCTGAACAAGCAGCGTGCTGCCCGTGCGGGCGGCCTTCATCAGCGGCGACCTGGTGAAGTGGCGGGGCTGTTCGGCGCCGTCGGACAGCACCCGGGCATCCTTCGGCGCGTACGGCAGGGTGGCGATCACCGGCACCTGCAGCACGCGCTGCACCTCACCAGCGGGATACGGGCCTTCGTTGACCATCAGCAGGCTCACACCGCCGACCCGCTCTTCCAGGGCGCGCACCCGGCCCTCCGCTGCCTGCAGGCAGCGCAGGGTGTTGCGGACCACCACGAACACGGCGTCAGCCTGTTCGGCCAGCACTCCGGAGGGCCCGTAGGCTCCTCGACGGCCCAGGTCGATGAGGACGTCGTGGCCGCTCTCGGCCTCGATGCCGCGGAACATCTGCGCGAGCATCTTCCACACCGAGCCCAGGCTCGCCGCCTGTGCGGGGTCGGTGAGGCCAGGCAGCAGCAGCCGGTCGCGCGGGGACTCGGTCTTACCCTCGTCGCTGCTGAGGTCGATCAGCTGCCGCCAAAAAGCGTCGCTGAACTCGCCCTTGCGGGCGGCGACCGAGAGGTTGCGCAGCCCATACCGGTCGCCGAGCGTGCCCTGCAACAACCCGTGCAGCACCGCCCCACCGTCCGGATCGCACTCGGCCAGGACCATCCGCCGGCCCGGCTCCAGCGGCCACGACAGCAGCAGGGCCAGCGCGCTCGTGGTCACACCGGGCGCGCCACTGCAGCCTGCCAGTGCGATGACAGCCATCAGTGACCGTCCGGGGCAGCGAGGACCAGACGCAGGGTGCCCGCCGACACCCATGCGGCGGCCGTGGGCCCGTCCTCTGCAGACGTGGCGACGTCCACGACCACAATTCCTGTGCCGGGGGCGGCTCCGGATGCCTTCACGACCCGCCCGTCGAGGGTCTGCGGCGAGGCGTCGGACGTCTTGCCCGTGTCCGCCTGCCCCTGGGCCGGGACGTGGACCAGTTCCACCTTCTGGCCCGGCACCAGCGCCGTTGCCGGAACCTGTTCGGGCTTGAGCCCGATCGGCACCAGCTGCTCGCCGGCCTTCACCAGGGAGTCCTTCGTCACCTGCGACGGTGCCAAGAGGGAACCGGGCTTGAGTTCCACGGCGGCCCGCTTACCCACCACCGAGTCCAGGTCGTCCGCGCGTACCGCTTTGACGGCCGGGTCCAGGGCGATGGAGGCCTTGCCCAGGTCGTTCTTGGAGAGGACCTGCCCGACCTGGACGTCGCGGACCACGGTCACCACCTGCGTCCGCTGGCTCACCTGCAGCAGCAGGACCGCAACGCCCGCGCCTCCGGCGGCGATCAGCGCCAGCGACAAGGCGATCATGCGTGGACGGCGCCTGCGCGCCGAGACCCGTGGGGGCGCAACGGGGCCGGCTGCCTGTCCCGGTGCGGGCATGCCGGTCGAAGCTGCTGGGCCCGTGCGCTCTGTCGTCTTACTCAACGCTCCATCCTTCCGGCGGCTTCACCTGACGACCTGCAGCTCGCCGATCGCTACCTGCTGTTGGGACTGCCTGGTCGCGGTGAGTTGGCCTGTCTCGCCGCCACCGTTCACGTGCCAGTCCACCGTCCATGTCGATGTGGCGGTCACGGTGAACTTCCCGCCCTTCTGGGCGGCCGAGGTGCTGCTGTACGTGTGGCCGCAGGTCGGAGACTCCTGCTTGCCGTAGGAAGCCTGGTACGCCGTGCCCGGGCCGTTGCACGTGACCGTCGAGCCGTCGCCCATCTTCCAGTCGATGCGGGAGACCTTGGCGACCGCGGTCACCGTCACGCCGCCGGCCGAGGCACTCGCGGTGTTCGGGCCATAGGTGGTGGCGCTCTCGTGGACCCACATCCACATGGGCATGCCAATGAGGTACTTGCCGGCTGCGGACGGGCTGGTGATGTCCGGCCCCAGGAGCGTCATCTTGTCCAGCGCTTGCTGTGCCAGCTGAGCTGGGTCGACGGTGGCAGCGGGAGGAGTTGCGGACCAGAACGTCTCCGGCGGGCCCATCATGCCGGTAGCGTTGCCGGCGGCAACGGCCAGCGGGCAGATCCGCGTGTAGATGGCGCCGTCCCCCGGCTTGTGCCCTTCCCAGACGGAACTCCCGGCAGGAGGCTGAGGGGCCATCTTGGTCACGATGCACGGACCCGGTACCTGCGGCTTCTCGCCGCCCTTTCCCGGCGCAGAAGGCTTGCCGCCCCTGGATCCCGAGGTGCCGCTAGTGCCGGCGCCCACACAGATCTCAAGGAGTGTGCATTCGCCGACACCGGTCGAGGGCTTGGGGTCGGGGTCCGCTGCGGCCGTCGTCGTCGCAGTGGCCGTCAGTAAGAGCGCCGCGCCGACGGCGCCCGCGATACGGGTCAGCATGCGCGGTCTTCCGGTTTGATGTCCAGAATCACCCACTGCTTCCCCCACTTCTCTGCGGTCACCTTGCTCACGTACTTGGTACGACGGTCCTTCGGCAGAGCAACTTCACTGCGCGTCTTGGCGTTCAGGACCTTCCAGGTAGAGACGTCAACACAGTCAGTGATCTTCGCCAGGGGAACCTTCTTCTTAAGGTCCAGGCTCGTGACCTGCGGGTCGATGCGCGGTTTGCCCTCTGTGACCTGCCCCATCGTCTTGAGGTTCTTCAGGTCGCTCTGCGCCAGGCCCAGAGCATCTCCCTTGGCATAGGTAGCCAGCTCAGTGCCCGCCATACTCGCCTTGGAGTACGCGTCGGCCTTCTCGTCCCAGTAGCGCCCGTAGGCGCTCAGAAGGTCCTGCTTGGCGGCATCCTCCGGATCCACAGACGCGGGTGTCGTCGTTGACGGAACAGCCGAGGCGGTCTGGTTCTCCTTGGGCTTGTCCTGCGACGAGCTGTCACCGCCGCCACATCCGGACAGCGCGGCCAGAACACTCAAGCCGAGCAGAGCGGTTGTGTACGTGCGGATGCGAACAGGGACGAGCCCGGTTCGGAGTCGTGATGCTCGTGTCACCTTGTCTCCCCGTATAACGCGGTTCGCAATGGTCGTGTGCAGGGTGCCAGGAGGTGGCAGCCCATGCTCCGTGGCTGGATCAAGCTGCTGTGATGCATCTGTGTAGTCGCCAGATTACGCATATGCCTGTCAACATCCCAGGAGGTTCTTTGAGTTGACCCACGCAACTCGGGGCGTAACCGGTCACTTTCGAAACCAGATGTCGATTTGTAGTTCTGTGTCTTCGCCCGTCGCACCCGCATACCGTCAGGCAGCGTTCGGATCGTCGAACGAACCTTGCCTGCCCGCTGAGTTGTAGAACGAAATCTCGACTCGCCGATTCTGCTGGCGGCCGACCTCGGTGGCATTGGAGGCCACAGGATGCCGCTCGCCGAACCCGTGCGTGTCGAAGGTGACCGCCGTGCCGCGCAGTTCCTGGGCCAGCGCCCTCTGGACGGCAACGGCCCGCTGCTGGGAGAGCGCGTCGCCGTGGGAAGAGGAACCGAGCTCGTCTGTGAAGCCGTACACCCGGACCTCCGTTCCTGGCTGCGGCTCGATCTCCCGGGCGACGGAGGCGATACGGGACCGTGCCGAACTGCCCAGCCGGGCACTGTCCTTGGTGAAGAGCACCTCGGCCTGCAGGCCGAACGTCACCTGCGTTCCTGTGTCCTCGCGGCGTTCGGCTCCTTCCTGGTCCTCGACAACCTCTCCAATGCCGGCAGGCTGCGAACCGAGGTCGAGAATCTTGGGGGGGCGAGCGTGGCGCCGGCGCGGAGCGCAAGGCCGGGGCTGCCCGAGTCGAGGGCGAGCAGTGCGTGCGCGCCCGAGGCGGCCGCGCTCGGGAGGGCAGCAGCGGCAGCCCTCCCGGTCGGCCCGCCTGCCAGGATGCTTGCCGCGAGGGTGAGGGCGAGGAGCGGAGCGGTGATCCGCGATCGGGTGGTGACCATGCAGGCGCTCACCTCACTCGGCGATCTTGATGTTCGCGGTGTCGAACAGCGGCAGCTGGAAGCCGACCGTGTTCGACGGGGGCGTGGGGAACTGCATGAAGACGTGGGCGCTTTCGCCGGCCTCCAGCGTGGACAGGCCGGTCGTGGTGAGGGGGCGCCCCTCCGTATCGCGCAGCACGTAGTAGCGCCTCTTGTGGGCGAAGTCGACGAGGGTCGCCCCGCCCAGCGACGGGCCTGTCCTGAGCTCCTTCAGCTCGTCGCCGCGCAGTTCCGCGGGTACCACGGTCACGGTGGACGCGTCGTTCTTCAGATCGCCGCGCACGGTGATGTAGCCGGCCGGGTCCCGCTTGGCCGACGTGATCGCGAGGGACAGGCCGCCCTGGCCCTGCAGTTCGGCGAGAGGCCTGACCGTCTGCAGCTGCCCGTGCGGGGCGGAGCCACGGTCTGCTTCCGACGCGGCCGCCGCCGGACGGTCCTGGTCCTGGCCTCCGCCCGAGCAGGCGGAGACGCCCAGGCCGAGCCCGACGGCGATCGCCAGTGCAGTGAGGGATCTGCCGAACGCTGTGGTGTCCCGACTGGTCATAGGGCTGCTTTCCTTTCGGCGAGGATCTGGAGGTGGTCGTCGCGGCGCAGGCGGCGCGCCGGCGACAGGAACGGGGGCAGGGGAGAGGAGACGCGCTTCACTGCTGCCGGACCGGCGGCCACACGGCGATCACGTCGCCGTCGAGGGTGACGTGCCGGCCGGGGAAGCGACCGCGCACCGCGCTCAGGTCGGCGAAGTCGAAGTCGCCGCTCCCGTGGACCACGCACGCGTCCCCGACGTACGAGACGTCCTGCGTCAGGTCGGGCCACTCGCCGTCCAAGGCCGGTTCTGTAGTGCGAATCTGACTAGGAGCGTGCGACATGCGGCGTCCCCTAACATCGGTGCACAGCAAGGCGGGTTCAAGGTGAAGCCTCGTTGTGCAGAAGTAAACTACGTGTTCGCGATAGCAAATTTCAAGCTGTTTGAGGGGTAATTGCAAGGCTGCGAGATTCGGCCACGGCGAACGTGGTGTCACAGCTCGGTCCACGGACCGGGCTTGCAGCCATCCAGCGGCACCCACACGTCAGAAGCGGGGCCGTACTCCTCCAGGTCCTCGAGCACGACCGCTCCCAGGGGCACCTCGCGGGCCAGGTCGGCGACGAGCGGATGGTGGGCGACCATGGCCTTGAGGTCGCTGATCCGGTTGTCCATTGTCTGGCGTGAGGCGCCGGTCAGCACGAACAGGACCCGCGGAAACACCGGATACCAGCGCAGCCAGCCGGGCCCGCGCGCCTGCCGGCGGCGGCCGACGGGCTGCGGCTCGTACGCCCACAATCTGGCGTACTCGATCAGCTTCGCCGCCAGGCGCTCGCTGCTCATGGTGGCGCGGTCGACCTCGACGAACGCCCGCAGCTTGCGCCGCTGTTCGCCATTGATGAGCGTGTAGTGCATGACCGCGTCGGCGACGACCCTCTCTCCGTCGCCGATCGAGTGGAACACCTCGGGGGTCCAGTCCAGGTGACCGTGCTCGTCGCCGCGGCGGCGGGCATCCGCGACGAAGGCCAAGTGGGTCCGCAGGACGGTCAGGGTGTGCGGGGTCTTGAGCGAGGCCGCCGTCGCCGAGGTGATCGGATACGGGGGACGTCCCCGCAGCGCGGGCCAGTCACGCGTCAGGCGGGCTCCCTTGGGTGTGAGGTACCAGACCCGGCTGCGATGGGACTGCGGCAGTACGACGAAGCCGACCAGGCGCTCGCTGAGCATGTCGTTCAGCTGCTCCGAGACCGACTGCCGGGACCGGTCGGGCCGCAGCAGGACATGCAGCTGGTGGGTGGAGGCCATGCGGTGCTGAAAGAGCGTGGCGAGCAGCTGATGCTTGAGGGGCTCGACGGGGCTGGGCGTGAAGCCCGCCGCTGTGCGGTCCTTGGGCGGGACGGGGGTCAATTCCATTCGTTCTCCTTCGACAGGCGGACAGCGCTGGCGCCAGCGGGGGCGTGCGCGGTGAGGAAGGCGGTCACGCGGCCAAGCTGCGCGGTGGCGCGGTCAGTGAGCTGGTTCAGCGGGAGCGCCCCAGCGTTGGCCTGAGCGGCCCGCTCCAGTTGGGCGACCTGCTGGGGGCGGGCTTGAGCGGCGAAGACGTCGTCGAGATGGGGCCCACGCAGCTGGATGGGTCCGACGCGGCGGCCGTGCACGTTCATGGACACGTAGTGCTCGAACCGCTCCATGGTGGCGACCCGGTCGGGGCTGGGGTCATCGCCCCATTCCGCGGTGATCGGCGCGATCGCGGACCTGGAACCGGCGGTGGTGGCCAGCGTGGACGCGTTCTGTACCAAGGACAGCCGCACCGCCGCCGGCAGGCGGGCCAGCAGCTGCGTCATGCCGTGGATGTGGCATTTGTACTTGCGTAGGTCCTCGAACATCGACGCGATCGTCTCCGGGGCGGCTCCGGTAAGGGTGATCAGCTCGTCGAAGTACGGGCGAAACGGCACCCGCTTGGCTTCCGGGGTGTCGCGCCGGGAGCGCGCGGCCCGCAGCAGATCCTGAGCGAGCAGTGCGGTAAGCAACCGGTCGGTGGGCCCGTTGCCGCCGGGGCACACCCACACGATCATCTTGGAATCCATCGCAGCGCGAATGTTGTAGACGCCGACCGGCTGGCCGAGAAAGGCACGGGTGACCGGGTTGGCAGCAAGCCGGGCGATCGGGTTGAGGACGACAGCGAACGCGTCGGGCGGCAGGGTCGGGAACACCGACTTCCACCACGCGCGGGTCTCCTCATTCAGATGGCCCGCCACCGCGGCGAGCGCTGTCCTGCGGAATCCGGCATCGGTGATCAAGGCCCATACATGGAAGATCGTTGCCTGGTCCTCGGGCCGGCCGGCCTGGCAGGCCGCCTCGTTCACCGCGACCAGGACCGCCAGCGCAGCGGTGAGGATGGTCAGCGCACGCGGGGCCGTCGCATCGTCCCAGGCCAGCGCGGAGGCGTAGGCGTCGGCGATCGCCTCGACGACCTCGTGCGCCGTCTGGCCCTGGTGCATGGCGAGCGGATTCCACGAACTCACCTGCGGGTTCGTGCCCAGAGCATTGAGATCGACCAGTGCGATCCGCTCCATCAGGTGGTCATGTGCCAGGAACGGCAGGGCGCGCGGCCACGAGTCGCGGTGCGGGTCGACAAAGACCAGCCCGCCACCGGCATGCGCCCAGCCGATTGCCTGCGCCAGTGCCCTTTCCGTTTTGCCGCCGCCCGCCTTGCCGACCCCGACCTCGAACAAGGTCTCCTCGGCGTAGGTGGCCACCAGCCGCTCCCGGCCGTCTGGGCCCCGGTAGATGCCTTGCAGCAGCAAGTCCGGCTCACCCAATTCGAAAGTCGGCAGGTCAGTGGCGAGCACCGGCAGACGGCAGTGCACGGTCGGCGGCTTGAGGAGCCCAGTCAGCTCCTCAAGCCGCACCCAGTTCGCGCGGGGCGGCTGGCAGTGCCCCAGATTCCAGCGGCGCTCGAAACCGGGCCGGGCAGGCCAGTGGTCGGCGCCGGTCCGCCACGGCCCCAACCGCCAGCCACGCATGGTCCACCGTGAGCGCTCACCGAACACATCAAGAGCGGCCTGGAGTTGGGCGAGCCGGGCCTGGGCGCGGCCTTCGGTGTTCGAGGCACACATCACCAGCAACTGCACCCTCACCAGGTGGTCGTCCTCGGCGAGTTTGCCCAGGGCCTCGGTCGGCTCCACCCGGCGGGGCACCGGCGGCATCATCAGCCGCCGGCCGCCACCGGATGCGGGCTTGTCCGTGAGCATCTGCTGCAGCTGCCAGCCCAGGGAGTCTGGGATGCCGCTGGCGTCCTGCCGCAGCCAGCGCGCGGCCCGCTGGGCTTCCCGGAGCTCTGTGCGGCGGGCGGCACCCATCAGTTGCATCCGCCGGGCCTGCAACGCCCACTTCGGGGCACGCTGGATGCCGAGGCGGATCTCGGCGAGGTCACCGAACTCGGCGCGCAGGTCGGCCACGGCATCGACGAGCGGCTGGAGAGGATCGGGGGTGAGCGGCACCTCCCTCAGCGGAGAGGTGAGCTTGCCGCGCAAGATGAACTCGGCTCGCACGGTATGCGCCCGTGGCTCGTCGACGATCGGCTGGGCCCGGCTGACCGCGACATCCGGACCGAACGGGGTGATGGACAACAGCCGCTCACCACCCGCTGGCCCCTCGATGCGGTAGCGCAGCGGCGCACTGCCGTCCGCGCGCAGCCGGATCTGCACGGCCTTCGCCCGGCGCGGCGCCCACCACGGCATGGAGGTGGAGGCCCGGGCGAGCTGAACGCCGCGCCGGAAGATCTCTTCCAGATTCGGGTCGAAGTGCCGGGTGGAGACCAACTCCAGGGCCATCCGCTCGGCAGAGGCCCTGGCCGCGAGCCAGCGCACCACCGATTCGCACACGCCCCAGCACACGGCGATGGCCAGCGCGAGCAGATACCAGTGGTCATGGAGCCAGTCGGCGGCGTCGGCCAGGCCGGTGATCAGGCCGAGTACCTGACCGGTGGCCGTGTCATCGGCCCGGTCCGTCAGGTACGGGGCTGCGGAGTCCACGTCGCTGCTCCCTTCTTCGGAATTGTTCGGGTGAAGTGCCAGTCGGTGATGCGGAGGTCGGTGAAGGTCCCGCCGCGGTCCATGCCGGCCCACACCAGATGGACCACCGCCTTGTTCGGGCTGCCGTCGCGGCGGGCGATCGCGGCCTGGATCCGCAAGCGAGTGGCGGCGAACGCCGGGGCCACCGCTTGGCCTGAGTCGCCGAAGACGTCTGGCCACTTCGCGCGGCCGACTCCGGTGGCGTCCGCGCGCAGCAGCGCGCGACCGGCGGTGAGCAACTCCCGCTCGTCGGCGGCGGGAAGGTCAGCGGGCCAGGCTGCCTCCAGGTTCCGCTGGATGGCCCGGTCGCCGGCCACTCCCTCGCCGTGCAGGGGAAGAGCGGACGCGGCGGCCGACGACGTCGACGCGGCGGGCGTCGGGGAGGCAGCCGTGCCTACGGTCGGCTCGCTGGCGGGGGGCGGAGCAACCGCCGATGGCGAAACCGTGGTCGCATGAGCGGTCGACGCCGTCGCCGGGGCCGACGGCTCCCGATAGTGCGGCACGCCCAGCAGAGCGACGCCAATGACAGCGAAAATGACGGTGCTCAGCACCAGCAGACGCGGTGAGCGCGGAATGGTAGTCACAGCAGTCGCGCTCCCCCCGCAAAGCCGGACATGGCGTTGACCGAGTCCAGTCGGACGACCGTGCCCGGGCGGGCAGCGTTGACCATCTGACCGCTGCCGATGTAGATGCCGACGTGATAGATCGTGGAGTCGCGGCCGGGGGCATAGGCGTAGAAGACGAGATCACCCGGCTTGAGGGCACCGGTCCCGAGACCAGCGGGGATCCGCCGACCGACCCCGGCTTGCGCGGCCGCGGTGCGCGGCAGGCGAATGCCGGCCTTGGCGAACGCATAGGCGGTCAGCCCCGAGCAGTCGAAGCCCTTGGTACGCGCGCCGCTCTTGCCGCTGGGGGAGCAGCAGAACCCGTACGACGGACCCTTGGCGTTGCCGCCGCCCCAGGAGTACGGCACCCCGCGCTGGGAGAGCGCCGCCTCGATGGCGGTGCGGACCTTGCCCGAGACGTTCTTGAGGTCCGGGTCCTTGGCGGCCGCCGTGTACTGGTCGATCCAGCCCAGCACGTCGGCGACGTACTCGCTCGAGTGGTTGTACTGCAGGATCGCGGCCTTGAGCTGGGCACGCTTGGTCAGGTCACGGCCGTTGCCGCATAGGTAGATCGCGGCGCTGAGCGCGGCGTCGTCGGCGTTGTGCGGGTCGGCGATCTTGTCGCCGCCTGCGTCCTTGCCGATCGACTCCCAGGTGGAGGGCATGAACTGGAAGGGGCCGACGGCGCGCTCACCGGTGGCGGTGCCGTCCCACTTGCCGTTGTCGGTGTCGGGAAAGACGGTGGTGTTGCCGCCGGCGCCGGAGCCGTTGAGGAGCACCCCGTAGATCTTCGGGCGGATGTCGCCGTTGTCGGTGATGTTGCGGCCCACCGCGTGGTTGGACTCGACCTTGGCGATGCCGGCGAGGATCGGCCAGCGCATGCCCTGGCACTTGGGCACGTACTTCCCGACCTGCTGGATGGCCTTCTTGTAGGCGGTCAGCATCCGCGGCGGGATGTACGCGGCACTGCCGCCCTCGGCGATCCCGCCGTCGTCCTGCTGACCCGTCTTCAGCGCGACGTAGGCGCTGATTGCGTTCCCGACCGGCGCGGCGCAGCACACGGCGGCGAACAGCAGCAGCGTCACCACACACCCCCACCGCGCCAGACGGCGCCCAGGCGGCCTCACTCGTCCTCACCGTCTTCCGGCTGCCGGGCCCGCTCCTGGCGCCGGCGCTCGGCGTCGGACGCGGTGCGCCGCATCAGGTCCTGGAACCGGCGATGCGCCTCGTCACGGGTGCTGTTGCGAGCGCCGCCTCCGCCGGGGAAGACCGGCCCGGACCGATCTGGGCCCTGGCGGGCCGGACGCCCGGGCCTGCCGAGATCGGACCGAGGCACTGGCGCAGGGCCGTTCCGGCAGGGGAGCGGTGCCGGAGGCGGAGTTGCTGCGGGCCCGCTCGCAGGCGTGGTCGGCGGTGGTGGGGCAGGGGTGGGACGGCTCGAAGGACGACCGGTGGGCGTGGGCCGCGGACGGGGTGCCGGGCGGGGGGTGGCGGTCGGTGTGGATGCGGTCGGCAGGCGGCGGCTGGTGAACGGACCGGTTCCGCCGCTGTCGTCAGTGTGGTCGCGGATGACGCGGGCGACGTGGCGCCCGGTGTCGCCCCAGGCCCGGCCGTCTTCGCGGACGGTGTTGCCCCACACCCGCACCTGTTGCCGGGCGTCCTGGGAGTAACGCGAGCCCCCCGACCGCGCGCGGCGCATATTGGCGGGCAGGCCGACCGTCGCCCCGTAGGCGGCGCGGCCGCCGCGGTGCAGGATGCGGTATCCGCGGAAGCGGACCAGCCGGTTGTGGGCGCGGGTCGACAGCAACGTGCGGTCGGTGTTCTGGTCGTGCACTTGGCCGGTGTTGCGGTCGATGACCTGGCCCTGCTCGTTGCGGTACCGGTCGGGCGGACCGGAGGGCCGACGCGGACCTGCGCCACCGCCTGAGCCACCGTCCCCACCGCCCGACGGCCCGCCCGCGCCCGGGTCGCCGTCGGCGGTGGGCTTGCGCCACTTGGCCAACTGCTCCTTGTCCGGGCGGCGGCCGATCAGCAGCCAGTGGGCGCCCTTGGCGCTGAGTCGTGCTCCGAGGCCGCCCACGGCCGTGGCCGCGGTGAGCGGGGCCAGGCCGCGCCCGGCTTCGGCGGTGGCATCGGCGAGGACACGGCCGGTGTCCACCGGCATGCCCGCACCGTCGAACAGGGAGGTGAGCGCGCCCATCAGCCGCTGCCGGGTGCCGAGCATCCCGAACCTGCCGCCGCCTCCGCCGGTGAAGGCGCGCAGCCCGCCGCCGTATCGGCCCATCGTAGCGGGGGAGTTCATGGCGAGCGCGGCGCCGAGCTCGGAGGTGTCGCCCGGCATGTGGGTGCCGCCGACCTTGGCGTAGCGCATGCGCATGGCCATGCGCCGGCCGAAGGAGGTGATGCCGGTCAGCAGTCTGCGGTGCCCCGCCGCGCCTGCGATGGCGAGGACGTCGATGAGCAGGATCCGCTCCACCATCAACTGGGGGCCGTTGGTGATGGTGGCGTCGACGGCGATCCCGAAGAACGGGATGAACGCGCAGATCCCGACCACGGCCAAGACCGCGATGCCCCACAGGGACAGCCACTTCCACACGCTCTGCCGCGGGGGTCCTGGCAGCATGGCGGCGATGAAGGTGACGCCGCCGGCGGCCGCGGCGGCCGCGCAGATGCCCTGGATGCCGAGCAGAACGATGGCGCTGGACAGGAGCATGCCGCAGATGAACAGTGCGGCGATCAGCAGCAGGAACGCGCCGCCGACCCGCCACCAGGTGGGCTTCTCGGCGTAGGCGGCGCACGACTTGCCGACCGGGCCGGCCTTCTTCATGTCCGCGAGGAACGCGGCGAACGCCTGGTCCTCCTCGCTGACGACCGGGTTGGCGGCATCCAGCAGCTCACCACCCGGAGTGAGTTCGGGCAGTGCCCCCGCGGTCCCCTTGTCGCCGTCGCCGCGCTGGCACCACTTCTTGGCGGGCCCTTTGACCAGGCGGCAGGGATCATCCTTGTCGTCTTTGGCCGGACCGGCCTCATAGCCGCCGGTGATCCACTTCAGGTGGACGGCGTAGGCCTTGCGATCGGCAGGCTTGGCCGGGTCGAGGACGCGCCCATACTGAAGGAGCATGTACGGCTTGACAATCAAGGCGTTGGTGATCGAGTCCTGGATGGGCCGGGCCACCTCGGTTGAGGAGACCGGTCCTTCGCCTTCACGTTCCAGGCACTTGAGTTCGGCGTTGCCGGCCATGCCGGCGCACGGGTCGTAGCTAGCGAGCTTGCCGCCCCAGTCGTAGGAGTTGACGCTTTGCTGGGCGACCTCGGCGGCGACCTGCTGGGACTGGCCCAAAGGGCCGTCCGTGCCGAGCAGTGTGTCGGGGCGGATGAGTGCCGAGGCGGCGATCGCCCCGATGAGCAGGGTGAGGAAGATTTCGCCCAGACCACGGCCGACCCGCCCGCGCACGATCATGAATCCGGCGAACACGAACGCCCACGCCAGCAGCAGACCTTTCAGCCCCAGGGTGTCGACCACCACGGTGTCGTAGGTGTCGGCGACCTTCTGCGCCGGGCGGGCGAGGATCTTCAGCAGCGGGAACCTGAAGGCGACCTCGATTGCCCAACCCGCCAGCCCGACCAGCAGCCGGATCAGGGTGAACAGGCCGCTGAGCGCGAAGGCGAGGGCCTGGGTCTTGAAGGCGACGATGGATCCGCCTGAAGCGTTCAGGTCGTACCCGTCGATCGGCACACCCTCGGAAGAGGTGATGTTCAGCGGGGCGAGCAGGTCGCCGGTCTCGCTGTTGCTGCCAGCCGCGTACACGACCTGGGTGTTCACGAAGAGGAACACACCGGTGAGCAGCACGACGAGGCCAGCGGAACGTAGGGTCGCGCGGTCTGGACGGAACACGTCAGCGCC
Organism: Streptomyces sp. NPDC051636; assembly: GCF_044453765.1. Taxonomy (NCBI): domain Bacteria; kingdom Bacillati; phylum Actinomycetota; class Actinomycetes; order Kitasatosporales; family Streptomycetaceae; genus Streptomyces; species Streptomyces sp. NPDC051636. The sequence goes on from NZ_JBITDA010000039.1 coordinate 41,895, forward strand.
GCCTTTGTCCGGCGGCGCCGCGCAGCCGCCACACCACGAGAGCACCCACACCTGCACCGGCGGGCACCAGCCTCCACGCCCCGCCGGCCAGGTCCTGATGACCGGCGGAGGCATGGGCCGCGGCGCCGCGCTCGCAGTACGCCTTGGCCGGGCCCACGATCAGGGCGCAGGGATCCCGGTGCGAGGCGTCGGCGGCGAAGGCCTGTCCGGTGTGCGGCCACCACGCGTCCGGCACGCCCACCCCAAGGACGAGCACGACCACGGCGACGACGACGGCGAGCACGGTGAGGACACTCATGGCGGCGGCGACGCGCTTCGAGCGGTCCCACGACAAAGTGGTCATCAGACGGTTTCCTTCGGACGGGTCTGTGAGGCCTCACCAGAGGGCGGCTCCGGCACCGTGGGGGAGACAGCGCTCGTGCGGCGTCCCGGCGTGGTGGTGATGGACGTGGTGATGCGCTCGATGCGGGGGATGGAGACCTTGATGCGGCCGGTGTTCTGCCGCGGGCAGGTCAGCAGGAACTCGCCCTCCCGGCCCTTCTGGCCGACCGGGGACAGGCCGGTGGTCACCAGCCGCAGCAGCTCGCCGTCGTTCGGGTCGAGCCCAACGAACTCCAGACCGCGACGGGCGCGTTCACGGTCAGCGGTGCGGGCGAGTGCCCGGTAGGCCATCAGACCGCGGTCGGGGCCAAGTTCCTCGGCATCGTGCGAGCCCGCCAAAAGCCCGGCGCCGTGCTTGCGGCCGTCGTGGAGGATCTCGTGGACCAGGGCGGTGCCTTCGGCGGACGAGGTGAGCCAGTACAGCTCGTCCAGGACGACGGCGGTGAACCGCTCGGGGTCCTCGAACGCGGTCTGCCGGGCGATCGCGGCGATCAGGTAGAGCACCGCCCGGCCGATCAGAGCCTCCAGCGGCTGCTGGTGCAGGATCTCGGGGTTGGCGAACGCGGCCTTGGGAGGCAGCTTCAGACCCGTGGTGGTGATCACGATCATGTCGGAGGCGCTGGAGGCGTCCAGCCGCACCGGCGGCAGCGTCGGGTCGAAGACCATCCGGGCCAGGGAGTTGGTGGCGACGACCCGGATGAGCCCGGCGAGGGTGGCGGCCGCGTCCTGCCGCTTGCCCGCCTCGCGCGTGGCCATCTCCTCGAGGACCTCAAGGACACGGTGCATGGACGGCTCGGGACTGGCGGCGGCCTGTTCGACGGCGTGGTGGAGGACCTCGCCGTTGGTGCTCATCGGGCCGATGCCGAGCTGCAGGGTGAGGTAGGACAGGGCGTAGTGCCGGCCCTCCGGCCCGTCGAACATCCGCAACGGATCGATGGACACCTCGGCCTGCGCGGCGTCGATGATCTGAACGCGGCCCTTGGCCGCGGTACGGGCAAAGGTCGCCCACTCGCGTACGGGGGTGCGGTCCATGCAGATCGCGCAGCCGCCGCGCGCCCACACGGCCTCGGCGATCAGCTTCTGCAGCACGCTCTTGCCCGCACCGAGATCCCCGACGATCCCCATCGACGCCGACGCATCCACCTTGGGCGCATCCGCCACGTTGATCATCACGGGGCGGGTGGTACCGCAGTCCAAGTCGATGCCGACGAACATGCCGTTCGGGTCGCCGACCTCCGCAGCGGTAAAGGCCCCACCCAGCGCCCAGTCTTCGGAGACCTGGTGCTGGGTGAACTCCCGCACGACACCCGGCCGTGCGGTGCCGGGCAGGCCGAGAGTGAAGAGGGCTTCCTGCAGACCGGCCGGGCGCACCGCCCGGTAGTCGGCGCCACCGAGCAGCGCCGCCAGGGCGCGGGCCCGGGCATCGCACACGGCCGCGGTCGGACCCCACACCGTCAGCACCGTCACCGACTGCACCTCGACCTCCACGCTGGTGCGGGAGAGGCGTGCGTCGAGCTCGCCCAGGTCGCGGGCGGCCTCGGTCAGGGACGCGGGCATGCCGGTGGGGCGGGCGTCGTACTGGTCGGCCTGGTCGATGAGTTCGTTCTTCTTGCGCCGCACCTGGTCGCGTGCCTTCTCCGCGGGCACGAGCGTGAGGTCGACGGTGTAGTCGACGGGGAAGTCGAGCATTTCCAGCTGGGCGAACAGGTCGGCGGCGTCCTGGCTGATGGCGGGTGGGCACTCGGCCAGCGCCAACTGCGCCTGGTAGCCCACCCCGTTGTCGGACTCGACCTGCAGCCAGCGCCGCCCGAGCGGCGAGCCGGTGTTCACTCGCCACCAGGCCTTCCGCCCGGATCGGGTGATGCGGCCCGCGCTCTTGAGCTCGTCGATGTCGTCAAGTTCGGGGTCGATGCCGCCTTCCTGCAGGCGCACCTGGCCGAGGTCGGCATAGCTGGGGGAGCGCAGCACCCCGTCACGGAGCTGCCCGCCGTACATCTCACTGGTCTCGGCCTCCGCCAGCAGCGGCTCGGCCATGCCGCGGTGGAGGGCGTGCTGGATCATCCACACGATCTCCGCCGGGCGGGCCGGGCGGAAAGCGATGCCGCCGGCGAGCGCCGCCTCCACCCGCGAGGCCTGCTCCCGGTAGGCGCTCACTTCGCGCCGGGCCACCGGCGCCGGACGCATGCCCAGCATCGGTGCAACCTCGGCCCACGCCGCACCGAGCGACACCGACACCTGCAGACTGCCTCTTTCGGTCTGCAGGGGCACGGCCAGCCACAGGGTGCGGCGGTGCATCTCCTGGTCGTCCAGCAGATCCAGGGTGGCCTCGACGTTCTCCACCCACGGGTGCCGGCCCGCACCGGGTGCCTGCTCGGCCGGCTCGATGCCCTCGATCATCCTCAGGGCGATCTCGCCCGGGTCGACCTGGGCGCACATGCCGAACAGGCGCGGGGCCCCGGACAGGGAGCGCACCAAGTGGGTGATCTTGGCGAGCTGTTCGTCGCGGACGGGGGCCGGCACGTAGGTGCCCTGGACGGTCTCCTCGCGGCGTCCCTGCGCGTCCGGGCCGGGGTGCAGGCGGTAGACGGCCCACACGCTGCCCTGCGTCGACCACACCAGGTGCCCGGCGATGTGACGGATCGGAACCCTCACCGCGCACCCCCGCTGTGCTGGGCGAGTGCGAGCAGCTGCTGAACACCCGACACCGGCCCCGCTGCGACCGGGGCAGGAACGGGCTGTGTGCGGCGGGGTGCGGACGAGCGGTCTGTGGCCGGGCTCGGGTGCGGCGCCCGGGCTGGACGCCGCTGAACCGCAGGGGATGGCGCCGCCTGCGCAGCGGGGACGGACGCGGGCGTGTACTCGATGGTGAAACCGCAGAACAGCGGGTGCGCAGCGCGGTCGCGGGCGGCTCGCCCGCCGATCCGCCCACCGCGGGGCTGCCAGCCGAGCAGCACCCAGCCCAAAGCGGCCTGCATCGGGGCACGGCCCCGGACCTTCGGCCGCCGCACCATCCAGATGACCAGGCCCCACCCGACGATGGGGACCGGCCCCATCCACGACCACCAGCTGATCGTCTTGACCAGAAGGAAGCCGCCGCCGACTGCGACCGCGATCTGCGCGGGCGTGTACGGGCCGAGCGGGATCTTCCAGTCCGCGACCTTGCCCAGTACCCAGGGGTGGCGGCGGGCGGCGGTGTAGAAGCGGCCCACCCGTGCCGCGGTGGCCGCGCTCACAGCCAGCCCCCGACGCCCGGCGAGTGGTCACGAGAGGCCGGGAGTTCGGACCGGACGACCCCAGGAACGGCGGGCGCGCCCTTGGAGGGGTTCTTCACCTCGTCGGTGAACATGTTCGCCAGGTCGTTGCGCGAGTTGTACAGACCCAGCGCGATCACCATCAGGAGCAGAGCGCCGATCCCCGCCTTCAGTGAGAACTTCTGGATCATGATGACGACGACCAGGCAGATCAGACCGGCCTGAAGACCCTTCGTCGCCCACTCCTTGAACATGTTGATCCAGCTATTGCCGAGGTCGTCCAGCTGCCCGGCGAGCATCAGGCTGTGCACGGTGTTCATCGGGCACCCCCGTCCTGAGCCGTGCCGGATTCCAGCGCGGCGACTTCCCACCGGCCCGAGCGGGCCTTGAGCGTGAGCTCGTAACCCAGCGGCCACCGGCCGGTCGCGTCCCGGGCTTCCACCGAGGCGAGGACCCGCACCTTTGTGCCGTCCGCCGGTACCTGCTCGGCTGCCGCGGCTTCCTCGACGGCGGACACCTCCTGGACGGCGACCGCGGTGTACGGGGCGGGGGAGACAGCGGGGAGGTTCACGCCGGGCGCCAGGTAGCGGTCGACCTCCCCGGCCCCCGTCAGGTAGGCGCCGAGGAACTGCCCGATAGCGGAGGACAGATCACCCTCCGGGACGGTCACGGCGTACGACGACTTCGGCACCTCGGCCCGGGCCGGGCCGGCCACCACGCCGGGCGCACCGGTCACCGTGAACGAGGAGCCCGTGCTGTCGGCGGCCACCGGCACGGCGTAGTACCGCACCGATCCGCCTGTGTACTGCGCAGCCACCGTCACCGACCACGCACCGCCGGCGCGCTGCGCACTGCGCACCGCCGTCACGGAGCCCGGCGCCGACTGCGCATCGGCGGCCGGGTCGGGCAGCTCCACGTCCGGCGCCATCGACTGCGCAAGCCGCGCCTGCGCACTCGTCTCGTCGTTCGCGCTGCTGCGCAGCCACGCGCCGACGAACACCTGCGCATAGCCGCCCGGGTCGGTGGCGGCCGTCGCGGTGCGCACGGCGGTGGGCTTGGTCGCGGGGGCTGCCGCGACCGTGGTCGGGGTGGAGGCGACGGCGACGCACAGGGCGATGGGGCCGGCCGCGATGACGGTCCAGACCGCCACGCGTGAGAGGCGTACGCGGCGGCGCATCGCCTCCAGCCGGGCGCCGGCCGCCATCGGAGCAGCGGCCTCGCTCTGTGAGACCTGCTTGCCAGGAGACATGGTCAAACTCCCAGGTCAGAACGGATGTTGCTGACCTTGAGAAAACCCGCCGACCCCGACCCGACCACCGACCACGAACCCCCGACCATGGTCACGATAGGGACACGAAGTCCATGGTCGGGGTCATGGTCGGCCCGACCATGACCCCGACCATGGGTCAGCCGCGAGCCGACGGCAGCCCACTGCGTCCGGCGTGCGTTGCCCGGACTGGCGACCGCTGTGCGACCACGTGCCGCATGGCCATCGGGCCCGGATACCGATGCGCAGACGGAAGCCGACCGGGCCGCGACAGACGCTGCGCAGTACGTGAGACGGACCTGCGCAAGAGGCGACCAGGAAGCTCGGGCAGACTGCGCAGCCTCCCCGGCACAACTCGACTGCGCAGGATCCCCAGGCCGGTTGCGCAGCCCGATTGCGCAACGCCCGTCCGGGGCTGCGCAGTCGGCTGCGCAATCACTGAGCGCCCGGGCTGAAGGCGCCGTGGTCGGCCCGACCATGAGCCCGACCACGGCAGCTAGACGGCTCTGTTGCCCGATCGTGACCGACGGTCGGGGCCCGTGGCCGTCAGCCTGGTCGGGGTCGGCGGGTGAGCTGACGCCATGGAACACACGCACGCCTCCACGCCCAGGACCCCCGGCCGCCCCACCGCGGCCGGCCCGGTGTGCCGCCGTGGCCACTGCGCGCGGCATGCGTCCGGGACACGGCGGTGAGCCGCTTCGGGGCGGGGGTCCGCCGGGGCGTAATGGCGGCCGATCAGTTCACCCAGATCGCCAACGCACTGTTCCGTGACGCCGGGCTGTCGTTCAAAGCGAAGGGACTCTTCGGGTACGTCAGTACGCACAGGAACGGCTGGCAGGTGACGGTCACCGACCTCGTCCGCCTGGGCCCGGACGGACGCGAAGCGGTACGCACCGGCCTGCGGGAGCTCGAGGCACACGGCTACCTGATCCGTGAACGCCTGCGCCGCCCGGACGGCACCCTCGGCGAGAGCGCCTACTGCATTACGGACCGACCGGCCACCTTGGACATCGCGCTGATCGAAGCCGACTTGATGGTCACGGCCCCCAAGGCCGAGCACGCCGCCGGCATACCCGCGGGGATCCGGCGGGGCGTGATGGCGGCCGATTCCTTCACCCAGATCGCCAACGGGCTCTTCCGCGACACCCAGTTGTCTTTCAAGGCCAAGGGCCTGTTCGGACTGCTCTCCACACATCGGGACGGCTGGCGGATGACCGTCTCCGACATCGCCCGCCGTGGCCGCGACGGTGACTCAGCCGTCAAGAGCGGGCTGAAGGAGCTGGAGAAGCATGGCTTCCTGGTCCGGGAACGCGAGCGCGGCGCAGACGGCACGCTCGGCGCGGCCGCGTACTTCCTCACCGACCTGCCCGCTCTGCAAAGCAGCAGGTCGCAACCAGAGTCGGGTTTTCCACCAGTGGATGACCCTACGTTGGCTGATCGGTCCACTAAGAACACCAACAGAAAGAAGACCACTCAGCAGAACACCAGCCCCCTCCGTCCGTGCCGCGGCGACGCGTCGCGAACACCGGGACGGACGGACCGGCCGGACACACCGACGTCCCCGCCGGCAGCGCCCGCGGCGGATGAGATGCACCCGGGGATCCTGCTGCTGCTCGAACTCGGGGCGGCTCGCCCCGAGCTGCTGCTGACCGGTCAGGCGCTGACCGACCAAGGCCGCGTCGTGACCGTGATGCTGGAATCCGGCTGGAGCCGCGAGCAGCTGCGGCACGTCATCGCCGACCGGCCCCTGCCGAATCCGGTACGGACCACGGTCGGCGCGATCATCGCTGCCCGCCTGCGCGCCGCCCAGGCCTACCCGCCGCCCACCCTCGCGGCCGACCACCACGACGCACCCGTCTGGGACGACCCGCCGCCGCAGCCGATGACCGGCTCCACCGCCGCACGCACGGTGGCCGAGGCTCTGACCTATCGGGCCCTTACCGAATGCGCCGGCTGCGGCGTTCCCGGAACCGCCCCCGGCGAGGACCTCTGCCCGGCCTGCCTCGGCTGGCCGCTCTGCCGCACTGCCCCGGCCCCACACCCCGGCGCGCCCACCCCGACGGCGACGGCCGCTGCACCACGTGCGCCTCCGCCTTGACCGCCCAACCGGAAGGAATCAGCCCATAACAGCCACGCTCACCCCCGGTGCGACGCGTACGCAGCGCCTTGCCCTGCGCGCTGCGGCCGTCGCCCTCAGCCTCCTCGCTGGCCTGTTCGCCACCGGCCACGGAGTCACCCATCGACGTCGCCCTGCCGGTGATGCTCCTCGCGCCACTGGTCGCCGAGCACCTGCCCGATCGGCTGGACGCCCGGGCCCGCGAACACTTCCGCAGCGTCGAAGGCGATGATGCCTGCCATTACATGCAGCGCCTCGCCGCCATGCACACCTCGCTCGTCCAGGCCGCTGCTGGCAGTGGCCGCTACGAGCTTCGTCGCTCGGCCGAGATCGGCCACGACCTGCTGTGGGACGCCGCCGGTCTGCTCCAGGTCCAGGACACCCGCGCGGACTCAGAAGGCCTCTTTGCTCCGGCTCAACGCCGGGTCACCGTCACAACTTCAGCCAGACCAGCGCCAGGGCTACGGCGGCCAGGACGATGCCCATGACCGGGACCGACGCGGGATGGGCCACGGCGATCAATCCGACAACCACCGCCGCAATCACAACGATCGCGAATACGGTGCGCTTGTCGTTGTTCACTGGTCCTCCAAGATTTCGAAAAGAGTCCAGCCGTCCTGGCGGGCGGGTCACGACGGTGGAGGGGCTGAGGGGTTAGCCCAGCAAGTACCCCCGGACAACCACTCGTCGGGGTTCGCGGCTGGTCGAAGGGGGCCGGCCACGCGAACGTCCTTCGCCGGATCAGTCCGGTGGAGGGCGTGCAGAAGACGACCGTGAGTGGTCATTCAAGAGCCAGAGCATCGCGGTGACCCGTGCCTACCGTTCGCGCAGCAGGCTCGAGGGGCCGGCTGTCGCCGCCGCGGAGGGTGCTGACGTCACTTTCGAGGAATTGCCGCAGTTCCTTGAGTGCGGCAGGTGTGGCGCTCACTTCCTGGCGAGTCTGCTCTGGGGAAGCAGCAATGGGTGCCGTCAGTCCCGTCACCACTCTCGTACGGAAGGCACTTCCCCGGCTGGGGCGAGGGTGATCTCTGATCCCGAGGCGATCGCCAGCTCACCTGTCCGAGCGACCGCCACCGAGGGGACGGCCTTGTGTTGCGGCAGCATGTGCGCAGGCCCGCCCGTGTCTGGGTCGTGCAGGTCCCACATGTGCACTGTGCCGGCCCAGCCACCGGTCACCACGACGGGTCGGCTGTCCCGTACGACGCAGGCCACAGTCGAGATCCGGCTTCCCGCGTGGAACGTCCGCTGCAAGGCGCCGTCGTGTGCCAGTTCCCGCACATTGATCTCCCCGTTGCCCCCCGGTAACGACCACAGGCCCGCCGTTCCATACTGTGCACGCCACCGAGCCACGCCCGCACTGTCGAGAAGCAGGCCAACCGGTCTGGCGTCCTCCAGATCCCACAGGCGGACCTCACTGTTGTCGCAGCCGATCACTGCGACCGGCCAGCCTCCAGGACCGTGCACGCCATCGCTCTTACCCCGCCGTAGTGGCCGGCGAGAGTGCACAGTTGGGAGCGGGAAGGGGGATCCAGACGCGTACCAGGGACGGTTTCCGGGGGTACACGAAACGCCGAACCTTTGCGACATCTCTTGCGCCTTCTCTTGCGGCTACTCCTGCGACATCTCTTGTGACATCTCTTGCGCGAGCCTCTCCGGGAGAGTCGACGCATCCGCTGGTCAACCAAGGTTTCCGCGCGTGGTCGGGGGTCTGACATCCCCCTTTCTGATAGGTCTGGAAGGGAATGACGAGAGGGCTGCAGATGGGTTGGTAGGCACCCCTGGGAGTCGGCCGTGCCGCCACTCTTGTCGTCAGAGCCGACAGGTGGTGCTTAGGGGGCGGATGGTGAGCTCCTGTACTTCGCCATGGACTTCAGCCTGCGTCACCCCGAGCACGCGAGGTCTCCCCGTCGGCGGGTCTGAGGTCGTGCACGGAGCCCAGGTCGTGTCGGCGCGCCTGTTTCAGCTTGTGTACCTCTTTCGCATGCGTCGGTCGTATGCAGCGGCAGTGTCCAGGCCCATCGCGGCGCGGCGTTCATCGAGGCCCTCGGGATCGTGAACGGGCTGGGGTTGAAGGCTGCCGCCTTCGTCGGTGTACTGCGTGCCATAGAGCTGGGGCTTCCCTACGCTGACTAGGACGCGGTCGGTGAGGTAGGCAAGGTGCCGTGCTGGCGCATCGCCAGCTTCGACAGCAGATTTCAGCAGTTCTAGAGCCTGGCGCTGGAACTCGCAGTCACGGTCGGCGTGCTGGACGAGGAGCCATGCGTCGTCGGCGCCCTGGCTGCCCACCAGCGTGATACCGGGCCAGCCATGCTCGGCAATGACAGTCTTGATCCAGGCTGTGTTATCAGCGTCAACCTGTGAGAGGTCCCCGGGCTCGCCAGTCTGAATACACCGATTGCGGGCTCGCTCGTCGGTCTCGGCACGGCGGCGGAGTTCGTTGGCCAGGTCTGCGTAAATCATGGTGTGGTCCCGCGATAGTCAGAGGAAGAGGGTCGTGATGGCTAGGGCTGCCCGGAGACGGTGCCCCGACATCGGCATGAATACCCATTGCGTAAGCAGCAGCTCTCTCGTGCGCACGAGGTGTGTCGGCGTCCAGTGGGGATCACCCCCCTTCCTTACCGCAAGAACGGCTGGCAGCTGGCCGAGTTCGCCGGGCACCGCTCGCCCGACGGTCTCCAGCGGCTCTTGAACGGGCGACCTGGGACGCCGACTACGTGCAGTTGTACGTCGCCAAACGCCTTGGCGAGCATGGCGGGGTGCTCGTCATCGACGACACCGGCTTCATCAAGAAAGCATCACCTCGGCCGGGGTGCAGCGCCAGTACTCCGAAACCGCCGGCCGCACCGAGGACTGCCAGATTCCTCACCGGCGACGCCTAAGCGGGCGCCCTTACCGGAGACAGAACAGCCGATTGCGGCGGTTCGGACGGCACCTTGCCCACCTTGGCTAAAGTGCAGTATCTTTTAGATGGGAGGCTGCCCTGGCATGACTTCGCCCCCCTGACCTGGCCACTCCGCCTGCCACCGCGCGACGCCATACCGGGCCCGCTTCCCGAAAGGAGAGCGTGAATGATCCGCGCCGGACGGCAACATCTCGTACGAACGAGTGAGCTCCTCGCTCAGGACATGGGCATGGCCCTGGGCACCTTCCGCAACAGGAAGCCCTACACCGCCGCTGGCTTCCCCGCACCGATCAGCTCTGCGGGCGCTCGGGTACTGCTGTGGGACAGCGAGCAGACCGACGCATACTTCGCCGGCGAGCCGGTGCCCGAGCTACCGCAGGCGGACTCCGACCAAGACATGCTCGACCGGCAGGAAGCCGCTGCCGAACTCCACGTTACGCCAAGAACCTGGGACGGATACAAGAAGGACCCGCGGATCGCCCCATACCTGGTGACGGTGTGCGGCGTGGAGCACTGTCCTCGGGCGGCCGTCCGGGACTTCAAAGCTTTCCGGCCAGGCAAGCAGGCGGCGACCGGCCGTCCGAAGGGCAGCAAGAACGCAATCTCGAGCACCCAGTTGCCCGGCCAAATCGCCGTGCTCCTCGACGTAGTCCCAGACATCACCATCCACGAGGTCTGTGACCAGTTGGGCGTCGCGTACGGAACGGCCCAGCGGGGCCTGGCCAAGCTGCGCAGCGACCGTATCGCCGACCTTATGAAGGCTGTGCCGGAGCTATCGTTCGAGCAGGCCGCAGACCGGCTCGGCTACCCAGCCATGGTGCGCAGGGCTGCTCGCGACGTCACCCGCAGGGGGTAGGAGAAAATCATGCGCGCAGTCGTCCGCTTCACCCTGACTCTCTGATCAATTCAGCGGGTTACGATCAGACGGACGTCCGGTCAGGCTGGTGTGCCTCGTGGGACCGAACGTCAGTGATGGCCGGCTGTGGGCCGCTAACCCCTCCGCATCGTGGAACCGGCCATCACACCCCAAGAGAAGCAGCAGGAGCGGAGCCTGGCCCTTCGGGAGCCCACTGTCAGGTACCCATCTGACCTGTCTGCGCGTCGTAACAAGGGGGGCGACGCGAGCACAGGCAAGCGCGGCTCCGTGCAGGTATTTGTCCCCGCAGCGTGGCAGGGCGGGGCGGGGCGCGCCCGTGCCGCTGGGGTAGCTCCGCTGCGCTGCGCTACCCCAGGCCGCGTGCCGGCCCTCCGCTGCGCTCCGGCCCGGTCCGAGCGCTCCGCGCTCTCACGCGCTGCGGGATACGGCAGCCGGTCAGCGGGCGCTCCGCGCCCGCTGACCTCGCTCCGCGCTGCCGTATCCCTTGCCCCTCGGCGCTCCGCGCCAAGGGGTCCCGGCACGTGCGCACCCCGCCCCGCCCTGCCACGCTGCGCGCGTTCCTGCCCGCCGTCACTGGCTGTGACGACGGGCAGGGTCTCTCACGCCCCGGAGAACCCCGGTCCTTCGGTGAGTAGGTCAGCGAGTGCGCGGGAGATACCTAGCCCGCACAACTTCTCTACGAATCCGAATTGTCCGTTGGGGTTGCACTCCAGGAAGTGCCACGAACCATCCTCGGCCACCGCGAAGTCAAATGCTCCGAAGTGCAGACCGAAGTGCTTCATGTACCTGTGAACCGCGTTGACGATCTCTCGTGGTGCGCTGGCAGGCTCGTAGTTTGCGTTTTCGTCCTGCCGCCAGTCCTCCAGCACGGAAGTAATCCGGCAGGGGAACAGCCGCTTTCCCACTACTGTCAGGCGGATGTCAGACCGCTTGCGGATGCGCTGTTGGTAGATCATCCCCTGCCCCAGAGGCACGAAAGTTTCCCCCTGGTGCAGAGGCTTGATGACGTGATCCGGATAGTTCTGTGTGAACGCGTGAATCTCATCCACGTCATTGCCGATCATGGTGCAAGGCACGTTAAATCCGCATTCACGGGCGGCCACGAGTTGCGACGGCTTGTGACGTGCCTTTTCGTTGTGGTCAGGGTGGTTAACCCACACCAGACCAGGAAGCGCCCGCAGCATGCCAACCAGTGCCTTGGCCTGCTCACTATCTACGGGTCCGGGACGACGCCAGTAGATGCCCTGGGGGCTGATCGTGGTTCGGTGGGCATCCTTGACGATGATTCGCTTCCCTGGAATTCCGCTGATCGTCAGTTCGTCATCGAGTGCAACTCGATGCACTTCCCTGCCTGTCTCGGTGCACTGCCGTACCACCAAGTCAGCGGTCACGTCATCCTGACTGGTGAGGATCAAAACCGTCATGCTCCGGTACTACCTCTCCTGTTTACTCGTCGTCCTTGACGGGGGGGTGGTTGTCCCCGGACCGGTGGGTCAGGGTCGGACCGAGCATGGCGACGGTGTCGATCACCGCCGTGCCGTTCGGAAGGTAGTTGAGCTGGGTTGCCGGGTCGTACTCGTACTCCATGGTTTCCTCCTGCGGTGTCTTCCGTGGATGTCGGAGGCCGCTAACCCCCGACATGGATAAGATACCGCACTTGAGCCATCGGAAAACCTTGAAGGGGAACCGAACGCTATTTTTTTCTGACGTCAAGTCAGATTCCTGCAAGGGGTCGATGAGCGCACAGCGTTTGGCAGCGCTCCGGAATTCATCCGAGGAGTGATGACCCTATTTTCCAGATCCTATCTTGGCAAAAAAATGATGCACTGGTGGCGTTCGACATAGGCCAGCCACGGGCTCGGCCGAGTCGGCGCACCCCGCTGCGCCACGGCGGGCGGCCCGACCACGCCACGCGCATGCCTGACCCACGCCGAGCCCGCCTGCCTTGTAGCCGCACGGGCCGTAGGCCCGTTTGCCGCGCGCAGCGCGGTGGAGGCTGGAGCGCAGCGGAAGCCTCCGGCCGGACGGAGCCCGGCACCGGATTGCAACGCAGTCCCACTCACTCCCGGAGCGCAGCGGAGGGAGTGTCAGTTCACCTGCGAAGCAAGCGAAC
>NZ_JBITDA010000040.1:0-54580 GCF_044453765.1 Streptomyces sp. NPDC051636
TACGAGCGAAAGGCCGAGCACTTCCTGGCCTTCGTCGGCATCGCCGCAGCCCTCATCAGCTACCGCAGGCTCACCAACTGAAACGACGTCTAAGCCGTGGGATGTGGCTGCGGGCTGGGCGGCGGTGCAGGCCGCGGGCGGGCAATGCCTGGAGTTCCCGGTGGCGGACGGTCAGACCGCTTATGTCCTGGGCACGCCTGGTGTCGCCGAACGCGTGGCCGCGCTCGTCGAGGAACACGCCGCCGTCTTCACCGCCACCCAGAACCGCACCCGGCAACGGAAGGCGGGCCGACCCGTGGTGGCCACCAAGGCGGCAACGTCCCGTTCCACCACGGTCGCCGGCGGCCCCAGGGAGGCATCCCCGTCCACTGCCGCCGACGCTCGTCCGCAGCAGAACTCCGAGCCCCGCCGCAAAGGACCCAGCCGATAGCCACCCGAAACTCAGCGGAAGACCCCGTGCCGGCCCAGGCTCAAGTCGGACAAAGCGTCCTGATGCTGAACGTTTGTCAGCGGCGGTACCTGCGACAGGGGAAAGTACCGGACCTCCAGGGTCTCTGCGCTCAAGGCGGCGCTGCTGCTCGTCGGCAAGGCGCTGCGCCTTCCGCCGGACCCGGTTGCCGAAGGCCTTCGGCTTGTCGGCGCCGGCGAACGCGGCGTCCTCCTCCCAAGTGGTCCCCTCGCCCTCCGCGTACGCAAAGACCACCTGGCGTTCGGCCGGGTCCAGGCCTCGCAGGACGGCGTTGAGCCGCTCGTCCTCGAACACCCCGCCCGCCACCCGGGACAGCATCTCGGTGTCTGCGGCGACCAGGTCGTGAAGGGACAGCCCGTCCCCCAGCACGGCATCCAGGGACAGCCCGGCCGTGCCGGGTGCGCCGCCGCCACACCGGCACCAGCTGCCGGTGCACGGCGCGCGCCTCCGCCCTGAGCGCGCCGAGTGCCGTGTCGGGCAGTCGCCTGGTACGCAGCAGTGCCAGGTGTAGCAGGGCCCTTGCCCGTTGCCATGTGTACGGGCATATGTACGCGTGCGGCAGGCGAAGCCGGCTGCCGTTGGCTGGCAGCAGCCCCTGATGCCCATCCTGCATTCAGACGGAGAAGTTTGTCCGCGGACAACAAGGCGGAAGACGGCATGACCGTGGCTTCTTTGACAGTTTCCGGGCAGCTCCCGCGCGGACGCCATCAGGTCTCTAGCCTGCTCATACCGCCTGCCACTGCGCTTCCAGACGGATCTGCTGCCAGGTCAGCGTGCGGCCTCAGATGGGTGTTACCACGGCGGCGACAGGCTTCCGTCGGGTTCGAGTCCGTACCACCGTGGGCTCTTCCCCATGAACGCTGTCGCTCCAGGACGGACCAAGGGTTCGCGGGCTGGCTCATCACGGACCCTGTGGTACACGATTTCAAAGTCGTCGTGAGGTCGGCTCTGCTTCCGCGAAGTGGCCAAGGCAAAGAGAGCCCGGGGTTCACCAGCGTCAGCGGCTAGTCGAGCGAGGCGTTCGGCGCCCTCGCTGTCGCCAGCTGCCTCACGCGACCGGGTCAAATCCAGCAGGCCCCGCAGATCTCCGGCCTCGGCTGCTCGTACGGCGAAAGTTTCGGCCCACTTGCTGTCGCCTCGTCGTTCCACGATGTAGGCCAGCATTGCCAGCGCCTCCGCATGGCCCGTGTCCGCGGCGCAACGGGCAAGGCGCTCGGCGTCGGCCATGTCCCCGACGTCCTGCCGCATCCACGCTATGTTGAGCAGCGCAAATGGCTCGCCGATCTGCCGGGCAAGAAGTTCGGCGCTCTGCGCTTCTCCGGCCTCGGCCCGCAGTTGCAGCACTGAGAGATAGGCGCGGTTGTCACCCGTAACCGCAGCCTGCCGGGCGATGGCCTCGGCATCAGTCCACCGGCGGGCCCTCCCCCACATCTGGGCGAGGAAGACCAAGGCGTCGGACTCGCCTACGTTGAAGGCTTGCCGATAGGTGGCCTCGGCACCGTCCAGGTCTCCTGTTACATCGCGCAGCCGCGCCAGATCAATCAGCGCCTGGGTGTTGCCAAGATCAGCCGCCTGTTGGGCGAGGGATTCGGCGTCCGCCAGGCGTCCGGCCTTCGCTCGTACCTGAGCCAGGTAGGCCAAGGCGTGGCTGTCACCCGCAGCAGCAGCCAGGCGACAGGTCTCTTCTGCTCCGTCCTCGTCTCCGGTCTCGGCTCGTTTCCGGGTCAGGTACATCAAAGCTCGAGTGTCGCCAGCGTCGGCCGCCCGTCGGGCCAGCCGATCAGCCCCGTCCCGGTCCCCGGCATTCTCCCGCATCCGGGTGAGCGCACGTAACGCGTCGGTATGGCCAGCTTCTGCGGCCTGCCAATACGCAGCCGCCGCACCGTTGGGATCTCCAGATTCTTCACGTCTCCGCCCTAATGAGAGCAGAACTTGGCAGTCAGAGGCATCGAGGGCCATCTGAGCAAGTGATTCAGCGCCTTCCCTGTCCCCGTCCGCTTCCCGCATCTGGGCAAGATCACGAAGAGCGCGGGTATCACCGAACTCAGCAGCCTTCCGGGCGAGTGACTCAGCGCCTTCCCTGTCCCCGTCCGCTTCCCGTAACTGGGCAAGATCACGAAGAGCGCGGGGGTCACCGAACTCAGCAGCCTGCAGATAGGCGGCATCGGCTGCGACGCTGTTCCCGGCGGCCTGCCGTGTTCTGGCCAGGTGGAGTAGGGGGCGCGTGTCGCCGGTGTCAGCAGCCTGCCGGGCGAAGGTCTCGGCGTCACCCGGTTTTCCTGCTTTCTCATGCTGCAGGGTCAGGTGAAGAAGGGCCTGTGAACTGCCAGCCTCGGCTGCCTGCCGGTACGCCGCTTCTACACCCTCGTTGTCTCCGGCTGCCTCTCGCCTCCGGGCCAGGGCGAGCATCGCCTGGATATCACCGGTGTTGGCGGCTTGGAGCCACAGGTGGTGGGCCCATTGCAGGCGGTAGCGAGCCTCTGCCGCCCTGGCCAAGTTGACCAGATCGTCAGAGCGCAACAGGTGAGTATGAGCCGCTTGCCACAAGGAGGCGGGCGGGCACAGTAGACGGCGCGTCTGACGCCCGTGTTGCTCAAGAAAGTCGGCCAATCGGAACACCGGACCTGCGATCGGTCGGACAGAGTCGGGAGCAAAGCTGCCGGGCAGTCGGCGTGGAGGGCGCGGATTGGCCCGACGTAGAGGCGCCTGCTTCCCGTGGACAGGGCGGGCAAGTTCCGCGTATGCCTGCTCCGCCCAGTCTTCGGCCAGGCTTTCGTATTCCTGATCGGTCAGGTAGTCGGTGGCGGCATCTGTGAGAAAGGCCTGGGGGAGTCCCACTCCAACGCCGAGGCGCCGTGCGTCCATCGCCGCTTCAAGCACGGCTCGGGCGGGTGGCGTGGCGGTTTGGTATCGCGTGAGGAGTTCGGGCGCTCCGGCCAAGTCCTGAGCCAGGCGCCCATGGTCGCGGGCGCGAGTGAGTGCGTCGGCCAGGAGCTGGTCGCCGCGTTCTGCGAGAGTGGCTGCGGCTTCAAGAGCCTGCGGGCTAAAAACGTCTGGCACGGTAATGGTCCGGCCAGCAAGTAGTTCCCTGGTCCGGCTGTGCGGGTCCGGATCGCGAGGGTTGGGCACTTCGGTGTACTGGTGTGCGTATTCAGGCCACAGAGTGCCCAGAACCAGAACCGGCCCTCGTTCTGGGCGAGTGAGCAGGTCGTGGAGTTGGGCTGCGACGGGCTCGCCTGTACGGGTGTCTCCCAGGTAGTGCTGGGCTTCGTTCAGCCATACAACGGTCTTTGCACCTACGCGGTGCAGATCCTCAAGCGCGGCTCGGGCCCGAGTGGGCTCGAAGGGGTGCCACAGCTGCCAGCCTTGGCTGGCGAGGGGTTGGACAGCCTCCCAACACGCCCTTGTTTTACCGGTCGACGATGCGCCAATCAGAATGACAGCGCGGCTGTGTCCCTGGGCGGCATCGCGCACGGCTTCGGCCAAGAGCCGGTCGTGATCGCGGGGCACATAGCCGGGCAGCGCCCCACGGACGGCAACCCCGTTCCGGCCGACAGCTGCGGTAGTCGTACCGGCCGGATGCACTTCCAGGTCGTGAGGATCCCAAGCGGAGATGGGGCGCCCGAGGCCCTGATCGGCATCACTGATCCGTGCCTCTGCCGGATCACCCAAGGCACGATGGAGTTGGCTGAGCAGTTCCTCGTCTGGAAGCCGAAGCTCGCGAGCCAGCGCAGCCACAGTTGCAGGTGATGGCGCTGCTTCACCCTCGCGCAGGGCGCCATGAATCGTCGTTCGGCTTAAACGCGCACGGGTCGCCAACTGCGTCTTCGTCAGTCCGGACTTAGCGAGGGCAGCCGTCAGGCGGGCCCGCAATGCCGCGAGTTCTGCTTCGTCCACGCGCCTCCTCCCCGAGGCCTGGCCGTGTTCACCAATGTGCATCATCGTCCGGGCGAACCCCGACGAACAGCGCTTTCTGGATTCTCGGTAACACCGCTGACCCATCAAACGTGGAGAGAGTCCGCCATGGCCCGTCTTACCCTTGTCCTTCTCCTCGCCGCCCTGGTGATCCTCACAGCGATCATCGCTGCCGCGGGCGCAGCCAAACTGGCACGCCTCGATGGCGCCACCTATCCCGCGGCTATTCTGCGCGCCGCGACTGTCTTCGCCGCCGTACTCAGCCTTGCGGCCAGCCTCATCACCGCTCTCGCCCAGATCACCTGAATGCACCGGCCGATCAGGCCCGCAATGTGGTCCTGCACCCCTGCAGACTCTAACTGGCCGTTCTCTATCCGGTCGTGCGCTCGGTCTGGTTCGAACGGGGTCCTGGATCGGGTGACTTGTGGGCTGGTGGGGCATAGAGGAAGGGCCTCTTGGTAGCTCGCGGTTGTCGAGTCCAGCGAGGAGCAAGAGGCCCTGTTGTCGAAGTGTCGCGTGGTCGTGGTTGCCGGGTCCAGTCCGTCCACTCCTGGGTGTGACTGTCTCGCCCATCGGTTCGGGAATGCGGCTGACCGGCCAGAGCGCCGGCCGCGGTACGGCTCGGACATAAGCGATGCGGAGTGGGCGTCGGTGCGGGATCTGCTGCCGGTGCCGGGATGGCTGGCGGGCCGGGGCGGGCGTCCGGAGGGCTACTGCCACCGGCAGATGATCGACGCGGTGCGCTATCTCGTCGACAACGGCATCAAGTGGCGGGCGATGCCGTCTGACTTTCCGCCGTGGCCGCGTGTGTATGCCTTCTTCGCCCGCTGGCGGGATACGGGGCTGGTGGCGGAGCTGCATGAACGGCTGCGCGAGGCCGTCCGTCTGGCTGAGGGCCGCAGCCCGGAGCCGAGCGCGGCGGTCGTGGACTCGCAGTCGGTGAAGGCGGACGCCACGGTCACCCTCGCTTCACGGGGATACGACGCCGGGAAGAAGATCAACGGGCGCAAACGGCACGTGCTCACCGACACCCTCGGGCTCCTACTGGCCGTGCTGGTCACGCCGGCCTCCACGACCGACCGGGACGCTGCCCGCGTCCTGCTGCCTGCGGCGAAGAATCATTTCCGGCGGCTGGCGCGGGTCTGGGCCGACGGTGGTTACACCGGCCACCTCACCGACTGGACCGTCCAGCACCTCGGAGTCGTCCTCGACATCGTCCGCCGCAGCGACGACGTCCAAGGTTTTCAGGTCCTGCCCCGCCGCTGGGTCGTCGAGAGATCCTTCGCCTGGCTCCTGCGCAGCCGGCGCCTGGTCCGTGACTACGAACGGCGCGCCGACACCAGCGAGAGCGTCATCCTGTGGTCGATGACCATGCTCATGGGCCGCCGCCTGGCCGCCCAGCGCCAGCAGCGTCGTGCTCCGGCGCGGGCAGCATGAACCTGCCCGGCTTCTCTTCGACCAGCCAGCCCCGTTCCACCAGTCGCTTCAGCCGGGCCCTCGCTCCCTCGACACGGGAAGCGGAGGCGCTGTCCCAGCCCAGCACCACCGCCGCCCGCCGGGCACCCAGCCCATCGGCTCCCGCCTCCAGGGCAGCGGCCATCAACGCCTGGTAGTCCACCGACAGCACCTCGGTTCCGGCCGCGTCCTGGTGGTGAGGCACCGCCCGGCGCGGGCCCACCGGCTTCCTGGGCGACACCACGGCCACGGCGGGCGCATCCTCTTCGGCCAGCGCCTCCAGATACTGCTCCAGACCGATCATCCGGCGCCTGAGCACCTCTTCCGCCTCCGCCAGGGCCGCACGCACTCGCTCCAGCTCGGCTTCGAGGTCCTCCACCCGCACCGCCGCGGCTTTCTGCCGCGCTTCCAACACCGCCGCATCGACGGCATCCGCCACCCCCACGAGATGTCGGTCAGCAACGGACCGAGACTTCCGTGCCAGCCGCCATCTCACGCCTGATCAGTGGAAACCGCACATGAGGTTCGGAAAGAGAACGACCTCTAACGGGCTGCCCCGCGATTGTTCCGCAGCAGCCAGTCACCCGGGCCAGATCCTGAAGACCGACGTAACGCCATGTCCCGAATTGGCCACAACAGCATTCCCCAGGGTGCGGCGCCGTTCGCATGCCCACGAGATGCACAGCGTTCCCCTGGAGGGGAAACGGTCGGGACGGCAGCCGATCTGTCCGTCGCAGGCCCCGTCTGGGATGCTGAAGGCCAGGCTCGACAGGGGGGCAGACGGTGTATACGGAACCTATGGCGCGAGCCGTTGTGGAACCAGCAGTACTCAAGCTGATACGGCAATACCCCCGTGGCAGGTCGTTCTCCACGACGGTCACATTCGGCGGGGACGACTTCAGCATGTGCGCCCACATACGGGCGCAGTGGGCGGCACCCGGGCAGGTGAAGATCGCACTGGCCTGTTGGGTCGTCAACATGGACACTGCGCGCTATCTCGGTGACAACCCACCTGCCAGGGAGGAGATGCGCCTGACACCGGAAGGCACAGCGCAGTGGGACGAGGAACTGACCAGCCGGGTGATCGGCCACCTCGCAGCTCGTATGAACGCTCTTGCCACCGCCCTGCCGACCACCGACGAACACCTCACCATCACCGTGCCTCTCGTCCTGACGTAGTCCGGTTGAAGGGTCGGCCGCACAACGCCCGGGCGCCCCCGCCTGGACCGCACACACAGGTGACCAGAGCCAGCCCGGTCGCTACCTGCATCGACGGCCTGGAGGCCGCTGTGGGCGAGCGCGGCGAGTCAGCGATCGATCAGGCTCCGCGACCTCGCCGGTGCAGCCAGATGGCGATCAGGGCGCGCTGAGCGATGCGACGCCGGTTTCGTCACGGGCTGCCTCGCGATTGATCTTGGTCACGTCAGGCGACATACGGAAGGCCGCGCCAGTGGTCTGAGTTGTGAAGATTAAACAGGTCCGCGCGGCCATGTCACATCATGCCTTCTGCGGCCTCTGTCGTAGGCATCTGGGCGCGCTGGTGGAAGAACTCGCTCCGCGTTGGGAGGCGCGCTGTGAGTCTGCACGCCACCAACGGCGCGAGGGAGCCCGCCAGCGTCAGGCAGGAGCCGGGCCGAAGCACGAATTCGTCTTCACCGACCGGCTGCTGGCCACACTCGTACATCTGCGGACTGGCCTTACCCACGAGGCCCTCGGGGTGCTCTACGAGGTGGGGTCCTCCACGATCGGCCGGGCCCTCGCCGAGATCCGCCCGCTGCTCGCCGAGCGGGGGTTCGCCGTCCCCGGCCGTCCCGGTGTGCGCCTGCGTACCCTGGCCGATGTTTTCGCCTATGCCGAAGCCGAGGACGTGACTCTGCGGATCGACGGGATGGAAACCCAAGTCCGCCGCCCCCGGGCAGGCCAGCCCGGCCGCCGCGCCTTCGTCTCCGGCAAGCGCAGGCAGAACACCCTCAAGACCACCACGATCAGCGACCACCAGGGCCGCACCCTGTGGTCCGGCGCCCTGCGGCCCGGCCGCATGCACGACCAGACCGCGCTGCGCACCGAGGGCATCGTCGAACAGTTCCACCAGCATCCCGGCGTGAAAGCCGAGGTCGACGACGGCTACCGCGGCCTCGCTAACGAGTTCCCCGACCAGGTCTTTGCCCCGCCGAGGAAACCGAAGACCGCGAAAGACCCGGCCGAGCGGCCGCTCACCGAGCACTACGGCTGGCGCGAGCACAAGCGCCGTCAGTCCTCCCGGAGGATCTGCGTCGAGCATGCGAATGCAGAAGTACGCCAGTGGCGCCCACTCCAGCGATACACCGGCCGCCGCGAAACCTACGGGGAAACCCACCAGGCCATCGCCGCCCTCGTCTCCGACCGCGCCGCCCAGCGGCCCACCCGGCACAAGACGAGTACCGAAGCTCATGCCCGTCCGCACGACGGCCTGCTGAATCACCCACCAGCTAACTCCCCAGGCCAACACGCCTCGTGATCAATTGCGGGGCAGCCCGTAAGGGTGCAGGACCACGTTTTTGCCGTCCCACGGGAAACCGAGACGGACAGCTTGTTGTCCGCGGACAACAAGACATGGACGGCATGGCCGAGTGGCAGAACCGGCCCCTCGCCGCCGTCTACCCGGTCATCTTCATCGACGTGATCCACATGAAGGCCGCGACGGTGCTGTGGCCAACCGGCCGATCTACGTGGCTCTGGCCGTCACCGCGGAGGGGCCGGCGCGACATCCTGGGCCTGTGGGCCGGCGACGGCGGCGAGGGTGCCAAGCACTGGATGCACATCCTCACGGAGATCAAGAACCGCGGCGTCAACGACGTCCTCATGCTCGCTGCGACGGCCTCGAGGGCCTGCCCGACGCGGTCGAGACCGTCTGGCCCCGCACTTGACCTCCCGCATGCACTTGTGGAGTGGGTGACGATGCTGATCGTCACCCGGGAGGGTGACCGCCGCTGCAAACTCCGTCCGTCCGGGCGTGCGCTGATCGCTCTGGCGTACCTGCGCCGGCACGAGACCCTCGCCCAGTTACACAGTGGCGCCCACCTTGACGCGCTGGCCGCCGAGGCCCGGAGGCGGGGCATCGAGATCGGCCGCAGCCAGGTCCGCCGGATCCTGCTGGCCGAGGGTGTGCGCTGGCGACGCACCCGGTCCTGGACAAGATCAAGAGACGCGGACTTCGAGGGAAAAGGACCAGGATCATCGAGCTCTACACCTGCCCGCCCGAAGGCGCGACGGTCGTCTGCGCCGACGAGCTCGGACCGGTGATCCCCCGCACGTTCCCACCGGCGCCGGGCTGGTCGCCGGACGGCCACCGCATCAAGTCCGAGGTCGACTACGGTCGCGGACCGGAGAAGACCTGGGTCTACGGCGCCTTACGCGTGCGGGAGGGACACGAGGTCACCATGACCGCATCCTCCCGCAACAGTGTCTTCTACCAGCAGTTTCTTCAAAAGATCGAGGTGGCCAACCCCGTCGGGGACATCTACGTCGTCACCGACAACCTGTCCTCGCACAACAGCGTGTCCACCCGAACCTGGCTGGAGGACCACCCCAGAATCCAGCACGTCTTCATCCCCGTCGGCGCCTGCTGGCTCAACCTCCAGGAAGGTTGGTGGCGCATCTTCCGCAAGGCCGCCCTCGCAGGCCAGTCATTCGCCGGCCCAGCCGAGATCGAACACGCCACCCGCCTCACAACCTCCCAGCTCAACGCCCGGGCCCAGCCCTGGATATGGGGCAGACCCGCACCACCAACCCGGCCACTACGACGCCGATATACGTACATCCAATGAGGAATCCAGCGCTAGTAGGGCTTGGTCAGGTTCGTATGGGGGTGGGTGTGTCGCGGTGGCAGGTGGGGCAGGTGCCGGCCCAGAGGGCGAGGAGTGTCTGCATCTCGCGGACTACGTGGTAGAGGCTGAGTCCTGCGCCGCGTCTTTTGGGTCGTGTGCCAGTCGTTGGAGGGTGCAGAAGGCGTGGGCGGCGGAGACGAGGGTGACGTGGTGGTGCCAGCCGTTGAAGGTGCGGCCTTCGAAGTGGGCCAGTCCCAGGGCTTGTTTCATCTCGCGGTAGTCGTGCTCGATGCGCCGGCGGAGTTTGGCCAGTCGGACCAGCGTGGCCAGGGGCATGCCGGAGGGCAGGCTGGACAGCCAGAGCTGCACTGGTTCCGGCTCGGTGGCGGGCCATTCGGCCAACAGCCACCGCTCGGGCAGTTCCGCACCCTGCGTGGCCTGGCGGATCTCGCGTCCGGGCCGGATGCGCAGGGCGACGAAGCGCGAGTACTTGCGCTTGAAGCCGCTGCCGCTTTTTTCCGGCCGGGAACCCTCGCGCCAGGACATCGGGCGGGCCGCCTGCCGGCCGGCCTGCATGACCAGTTCCTTCACCGTCATCGGCTTGTCCGGATACCTCGCCACCGGCGGGCGACCGATGCCCTGATAGGGCTGGGTGAGCGGCTGCGCGTGTCCGGGCTGGGCAGTGAGCCGGGAGGAGATGCCGACGGCGTAGGCCAGTTTGCGTTCCTCCAGGCCCAGGCGGAAGGCTGTGGCGTCGCCGTATCCGGCGTCGGCAACGACCAGGGGGACGTCGACGCCCCAGCCTCGTCGATCATGTCCAAGGCCAGCTGCCACTTCTCCACGTGTCCGGCCTCGGCCGGGATCCCGCACCGCGGGCGGCGGGCGACCTTGACCGGATCCGCCTCCGGCGAGGCCGGATCCCAGGAAGCCGGCACGAACAGCCGCCAGTCGACCGCGGCCGAGGCACGGTCGGTGGCCAGGTGCAGCGACACGCCTACCTGGCAGTTGGTGACCTTGCCCGCGGCGCCGGTGTACTGCCTGGACACGCACGCCGAGGCGTCCCCGTCCTTGAGGAAGCCCGTGTCGTCGACGATCAACGCCTCCGGCCGGATCACGTCCTGCATCTTCCACGCCAGGCGGGCTCGCACATGCGCCGGATTCCACGGGCTGCTCGTCACGAAGTGCGCCAGCGCCTGCCGATTACCGTCCTCACCCAGCCGCGCGGCCATCGCTCCACCGACTTGCGCCGCCCGTCCAGCAGCAGCCAACGCACGTACACCTGCCCCCAACGCCGCTGATCAGCGCGGAAGAACCCGTCGAACAACTCCGCCGTGAACGCCTCCAGATCCTCCTCGGACCTCGGCCATCTCCCCAGGTGTCACACCACCACAACGACACCCGGAAGCCGCCAGACACGCCACTCACGGGTGAAGCTGACCAAGCCCTACTAGCCCTCCTGCGGGAGCCCCCGCGCGCCGGTCCGCTTGGCGCCCTTCAATTTCACATTGGTCAGCTTGGCGCCACGGAAGTCCGCATTGGTCAGGTCCGCGTTGCTCAGGTTCGAGCGAGCAAGGTCCGCGCCACGAAGATCTGCGCCTGACAAGAACGCGTTGCGAAGGTCCGCGTCGCTCATCTTGGCGTTTCGAAGATCCGCACCCTCAAGCGAGGCGTACTGCAGGTTCACACAGTTGTATCTCCCTAGCTCGTCTCCGGTATCCGCGTCGAACGATTCCTCCCCACATCCCATGTCCGCTCGGCGAAGATCCGCGCCCACTAGGTTCGTCCAGGGGAGGCTTGCCCCACTCATATCCGCACCCCGGAGGTTCGCCCTATCAAGATCAGCAGATTCCAGGTTCGCCTTGTGCAACGTCGCCTTGTGCAGGTCCGCGCCGATCAGAAAGGCCGCGCGCAGATCCGCGTCGGTCAGATCCACCCCGGGGAGCTTGATGGGTTCCCTTTCCGTGAAGCGGAGGCCACGCAGGTCGGTTTTGCTCAAGTCGATGACCGTGCCCCTGTCGCGGTCGGGGCGGCGATGGGCCAGCGTGGCGATCGCTGCCCGGACATCTGCCTCCGGAGTGGGAATTTCCTGGGGGGCGCTCGACCGGACATCCGGCTCCAGAGTGGGAATTACCTGCGGTTCTTTCAGGCTCTCTGCGCTCGACCCGGCGTGCCGTTGTGCGAAGGCGGCCAGCACGGAAACGACCGTCGGATGGTCGCGGGCGGAATCCTGCATGATGCGCTGCAGGGCGTAGATGCCGCCCAGTCGGATGTCCAGGGACTGCGATCCCAAATTGCCGACTGCGGCATTGAACCGGCTGGTGATCTGACCGTGCTCGGAGATGCGTAGCTCCTTACTGGCTTGTCCGACCTGCATCCAGGTGAACAGCAGCGCGCCCAATGCGGCGAGCCCCGGCAGGCTGATCGCGATCAGACCGACCCACTGCGTCCGGCCCCGCCCCTCAAAACTGGGCACCGACGATCGGCCGTGGTGTCGACGCCGCCGAACGTGATGGCGACGAGCGATACGGCGAAGCCCAACGGCGCCCAGTTTCCCAGCCACCTGCACATCGCATCCCGCGGGCCGAGCGTCAGCAACTCTCACTGCTCCAACTGGACCACCACCAAGTTCCGCCCGCTGATCCAAACGAAACGCCCTAGTACTCCAGCAGCACTTTGACGTTTTCCCTGTTCAGGGGCGGTTTCGGTGAGTGTAGTGGGCTGGTTTCCGGCCCGTGTCCTCTTTCCCGGGCCGCCCCTCGATCGTGTGCAGCCGCCGCTGATAGTGACAGTGGCGGGCGACGGCTTGGCGTCGTCTGCGCCAGTGCGACCATCTCAGCGCGCATGCGCTGATGAGAGGCTGGTGGGCACGTGCGAGTGAGTGGCCAGTTGCCAGGAGCCGCCGAACTTCTGCCACGGTGAGGGGCGCGAGGCCGAGGCAGGAACCGTTTCTGCTGCCCCTTTTGCTGCAGCGTCGGCGGCCATGACGGCCAGGAACGCGTGCGCCAGCATCGCCAGGGTGATGTGCCGCATCCAGCCGGTATAGCGGCGGACTTCGTACTGGTCGAGGCCGCACTCGTTCTTCGCGGCCTGGAAGGCCTCCTCGATGGCCCACCGTATCCCCGCGACACGGACCAGGTGCTCGACCGTGGTGCCGAGCGGCGCGTAGGCAAGGTAGTAGGCGATCTCCTCGGGCTTGCTGATGCTGCGGCGTGCCAGTGCCCACCGCTGATGGGTGGGCATCTCGCCCTCGAAGTCCTCGATGCACGTGATCTGCAGGGCGGCCCAGTGGTAGACGCGCGGGCCCTTCGCGCCGTCACCGCACGAACGTCTCTCCCACGCTTCGTTGGGTGCCTGGGAGAAGAGGTGATCGATGCGTCCGAAGTGTGGCACCTGCTGGGACTTGGGGACCGAGAGCACATATCCCAGGCCGGTCTCCTCCAGCATGCGGCGCAGCCGCCACTCCTGGCCGTAGGCCGCATCCGCGGTCACCCAGGCGATCGGCAGCGGCGAGGCGATCGCCCGCAGCACCATGGCCTTGGCCAGGTCGGGCTTGGTGGCAAAGGCCCGCTCGTCGGGGATGTGAGCGGCGCGGCAGCGGTCGCGGTCGTCGGTCCAGGACTTGGGCAGATACAACTCCCGGTCACCAGGGCGCGTCCACGTGTGGTGGCGTAGGCGGTGAACACGCCAATCTGACAGTTCTCGGTGCGGCCGGGGGCTTGTAAATGAATAACTGTCAGGGTTGATCTGCGGCGATCTGCTCGCCGTACGAAAGGCGGGCCTGCAGTTGTTCACGGGTGCGGCTGGTGAACCGGGTATCGGCGTGATGGCGATCCGGTGCAGGTCGAGGAGCCGGTGGCCGTCTTGGAACTGGTTGGACAGGTTGGTGCGTGTGACACCCAGCAGTTGGGCTAGGAGCGTACTGGTCGCGGCCTGGCGGCGGCGCAGTAGCGCCGTGAGGAGCCGGTGGAAGTGGTCCAGGCTGCTGACCTGCGGGTGGAGGTAGCTGCGCGGGCGGTGGAAGCGGCGCTGGAAGGCCGCTTCTGCCAGGGCGTCCCAATACGGCTCCGAGACCGCCACCAGATGCGCGAAATCCGAGCGCGACATGCCGGTCAGAGCGGGATCAGTGAGCATCGCGGTCAGGGCGGGATCGATCGGCCGCCGGGTCGCCGACGCTTCGCAGGGACGGGGCGGGGCCGGGGCCAGGGTGTAGTTCCAGTCACCGTGGAAGGCCTTGGACGAGATCGGCAGGGAGTGGAACTCGCTGGGGTGATGGAGCCGCCCAGGGGGTAGCTGCCCGTGTCCAGTTCGGCGCCGATGGCCAGACCGGCGGCAGTGGTCGTTGCGGCGATGGTCTCGACGACGACCTGGTAGCTGGTCAGCGGTCGGCCGCGCCAGTTGGCGGTGATGTGGCAGAACATCCGGTGCTCGATCTTGTTCCACTTCGACGTTCCGGGCGGGAAGTGGCAGATCGTGATCTCCAGCCCGCTCTCGAGGGCGAAGGCGTGTAGGTACTTCTTCCAAGTCCAGCGCCGCGGATCGTTGGAGCCCCCGGCATCGGCGGTGATCAGCAGTCGGGTCGCGTCCGGATGGTCGGCCAGCCCGCGATGTCGCCACCAGCGGCGGATGGACTCCGCTGTGAACTCGGCGGTGTCGTGGTCGGTTCCGACGTTGACCCAGCCGGTGTTGGTGGCCAGGTCGTAGATCCCATAGGGGATGGCGACCGGCTGGTCTCCTGTGACGAAGGTGTGGCAGTCCACCTTGATCGGGTCCTTGCCGGGGCGCCAGGTGCGTCCGGGCCGGTCGCGGTTGCCGATCCACTCCTTGGCCTTGGTGTGACGCTGATCACCGGCTGGTTGTCGTCGAGGAAGGCGGCGGCGGTGGCGTTGATGTATGCGAACTGGGCGTCGCGGTCCGGATGGCGGGCGCCCTCCGTGGTCTTGGCAGTGCCCTGCAGGCTGAAGCCCAGAGAGTGCAGGAGGTGCCCGACGGTCGTGGCGCTGACCGGGTGTCCCTGCGCGGTCAGGGTCGAGGCCAAGGTGCGCATCGACAGCGTCGTCCAGCGCAACGGGGAGACAGGATCGCCGCGGGTGTGCGGTTCGATCAGCGCCTCCAGGGCCGGCAGCAGGCCGGGGTCGGTCGTCGTCAGCGGCTTGCGGCCGGCCCCAGGGGCCCGGATGCGGTGGGTCGGCACGGATTGCTCGGCCAGTTCGCCGATGCCGCGCGTGATGGTGGCGGTACTGGTGCCGGAGGCGGTGGCCACCAGGGTGATCCCGCCGTGGCTGAGCGCGGCGGCCTCGCTGGCCAGATAGAGCCGACGGCGCCGCTCGTCGAGGTGCGGCAGGATCTGATCGAACTTGGCCCGCAGCACGGCAGCGGGGATGCGATCTGGCGAAGGCGCACTCATGCCCCAGCCTCCCACCAACACCCGCCCCACAGATCAGCCCTGACAGCTATTCAATTACAAGCCCCCGGGCAGACCGAGAACTGCCAGATCGGCGTCTTCGCCGCCTACGCCACACCCGCGGACACGCCCTGGTCGACCGCGAGCTCTACCTGCCCAAGTCCTGCACAGACGACCGGGAACGCTGCCAAGCGGCCCGCATCCCCGACGAACGCACCTTCGCAACCAAGGGCGACCTCGCCCGAGACATCATCCGTCGCGCCCTGGCCTCCCCACTCCCCATCGCCTGGGTCACCGCGGATTCCGCCTACGGACAGAACTCGCACTTCCGGCGATTCCTCGAAGACCACGGCCTCTCCTACGTCGTCGCCGTGCCCAAGTCGCAGCCAGTCCACGGCCCGCGCATCGAGGAGGCCGGCGACCAGGCCGAAGGGGAATGCGTGCCTGACGGCGTCGACCAGTTGCACGGTGGTGAAGAAGGACGAGAGGGCGGTGCCGCCGGTTCCGGTGCCGAAGGTTCCCAGTGTCACTCCGCGCCGCTTTGACGGGTACCAGGCGTTGACGAACGGCACGCCGACCGCGAAGGTCGTGCCTCCCAGGCCGAGGCAACCCCGTGCTGCCCCGCATTTGCGAGCACTGCCTCAACCTCAAGGATTAGCGTCGATATGCCAGAGAGGAGACAAGTACCGTTCCCGCAAGCCCAGTTAGCCCAATGACAACACCCGGATGAAGCTGGGTTCCCAGAGCGCCGGACAGCGCGACCCCAAGTCCCTGCACCGTCATGAGACCACTGGTCTGCACCGTGAACAGGCGCCCTCGGTAGGCGGGCTCTGTCGCCGACAGAATCAGCGGGTCGATGCCCTGGTTGCAGGCAAAGCCCGCGCCTGAAAGTGCCAGCAAGGCCGCCGCCGCAGGAACAGAAGGGCCCAGGAAGAAGGCGATCAACGGGATTTGGGATCCGATGACCAAGGGAGTGATGAGGCGGCGTCGAGTGTGGGGCGACAGCCTCGCCACCACGAGTTCGCCCAGGACCGTGCCGGCGGCGTACCCGGTGAAGAGCCAACCTGCCGCTGTCTCGGCAGAACCCGCCTTCGCGGTGTAAGCGACAGCAAGCCCGTCGCCTACAGACGAGAAACCCGGGACGGCCCAGGTCAACAAGACCAGTCGTCGTAACGGTCGGTTGGTCCAGATGTGGCGCAACCCCTCCGCCGATCCCTTCACCACGGATCGCAGGGACCGTTCGCCGTCCGGCGCGCTGGCAGGAGCAGCCGGTGTCCACAATCCTATGAGTACGGCCGAGGCCACGAAACTGCATGCGTCTACGGCCAGAAGCCACAGCGGTCCGATCGCGGCCACCAGAATGCTGCCCAGCGCGAATCCGGAGACGACAGCGCTCTGGCTGATGGTGCGCAACAGCGAACGGCCTACTGGGAAGAGGTCTTCATCCAGCAGGTGGGACAGGCTCGCCGCCCTGGCGCCTTGAAAGAGCGGCGCTACGAATCCGGTGATGAGCAGAAGTCCCAGCAGGGCGAGGGTTGGCAGCCCTGGTATCAGCATTGCCGCGATACAGGCGGCGCTGAGCAGGTCACAACAGACCAATACGCGCCGTGGCCGGAAGCGGTCCGCGAGCGACGACAGGATCGTGCCGCCCACTGCGTAGGGCAGAAACGAACAGACGAGCACGAGGGCTGACCACAGGGCCGAGCCGGTGCGCTGGTAAATGAGGATCGACAGGGCGACCTCGGCGGCCAAGGTGCCCACCATGGACACGGCGTGTGCGACGAACACGGCGCGCATCCCTGGTACGCGAAGCACCGACCTGATCCCTGAAGCCGGGACCGTACGGACCACGGACTGCTGCACTGGCTGTCCCCAACCCAACTCTCGCACTGTGATCCTGTTGGACCCGGAGGGGGAATTAGCCGGGTCCAACAGGAATCTCACTTCAGTTTTGCGTTGCTTGTGAAATCAGTGAGCGTGACGCATGAGGGCCTCCTTCCCCTATCGAGGGGTGGTTGATGCGTTCTCTGTCTTGCGCTGTGAGGTCAGTGAGCGTGGCGCATGGCTCCTCCTTCTTCCCTGTGCCTGGGGCGGCTGAGCTTCTGCGACTTCTGAAATCAGTGAGCGTGGCGCATGGCCTTTCCCCCTCTCCTGTCCGCGGTATAGGGCTCGTCCTGAAGAGGTATTCCGCAGTTGCGGGACCGCTCCTCAGAACGAAATCTCAAGGCTGTGCATCCCGTGTTCGGTCACGTTGGGGCGGGGAACGGGCTCGGAGACGAGCCGGGCGTTCGGATACCGGTGGCCGATGGTTCCGAAGACGGTGCGGGCCA
The DNA here is from genome assembly GCF_044453765.1 of Streptomyces sp. NPDC051636. Lineage (NCBI taxonomy): Bacteria > Bacillati > Actinomycetota > Actinomycetes > Kitasatosporales > Streptomycetaceae > Streptomyces > Streptomyces sp. NPDC051636. Next base: position 17,377 of record NZ_JBITDA010000040.1, read on the forward strand.
CCTGGACGGCGACCTGGGCGCCGAGGCAGGCGTGGGGACCTCGGCCGAACGCGAGGTGGCGATTGGGTGTCCGGTCCCATCGCAGTGAATCGGGGTCGTCGAACATCTTGGGGTCCCTGTTCGCCGCGCCGAGGAACATCGAGACGACCTCACCCTTGCGGATCTTCTGGTCCCCGAGGACGGTGTCGTGCACGCAGGCACGGCTCTCCACGTGCACAGGGCCGGCAAACCTGACGAGTTCGTGGACCGCCTTGTCTGTGTCGACAGGAACGCGCTCCTCAGGCGGTATGCGCAGCAGCGTGAGCAACCCTGTGACGAGGAAGCGACTGGCCGTCTGGAAGCCGGCCTGCAGCACGACGCGCAATGAGTTGAGAAGTATGTCGTGGTCAACCCCGACGCTCGGCGCCCTGTTGATTACATGGGCGGTAAACCCTTCTGGCAGCGGAGACTTGAGCCACTGCCCGACCAGTTCGCTGAGTTCCGCTCGAGCCGCAACTCCGGGTTCGTAGCACTCGGGCCTGAGGCTGGAATCCATACCGTCCACAATGGTGTTCGACAAGGGGACGAACCAGTCCTTGTCCGGCTCGGGAACACCCAGCAATTGAGTGACCGCCCGCAAGGTCAGAGGCTCGGCCACCTTGGAGACGAAATCGAAAGTCTCCTGCCCTTCCACGGCCGCCAGCAACTCGTCGAGAGTGCCCTGGACCGTCTTCTCCAAATGTTCGGAGTCTGCTGCCTTGAACCCCTCAAGCATCAGATGGCGAATCTGAGTGTGTTCCGGTGGGTCAAGGGTCTGAAGGCTGAGCAGGGAGGGCGGGGTGTCCACACCTACTCGGCGCCAGTCCTGACAGAAGTTCTCGACGTCCCGCAGAGCGGTGAAGGCTTCCTCGTAGCCGGTCACCAGCCATGCTTCGATGTCAGAGTCCCAAAGGACGGTGGACTGGTCGTGCCATTGCCGGTAAATCGGATGGGGATCAAGCAGGGCAGCCGGATCGAGCAGGCTCCAGATGTTCGTGTCCGTCACGCGCCCACTCCCTTCATACGTAATAGGGCAGCCCCCCGGAGGGGAATCGTGCTGCGTGGGATATGCACGCCTGATTCAAGTGGCTGGAAAGCTCTTGTACTTGGCGCGCTTCGGGCGACGAACCATTCGCTGTCCCCTGCTGGCTCCTGCTCGCGGTTTCACGCCCTGCCTCCCTACTGAGTCAGTGACGAACGCGCCGTCTCGACCTAGACAGAGGCAGGTGTGGTGCACCAGATACATCCGCCGATGACTTTGTTCGAACTTTTTGGATCCGGCGCCCTGTCCTCCGTACCTGGAAGCCCCAACTGCATTGTGGTGACTACCATGTTGGCCATGGCGGATCGCGGGATACGAATGAGTGCGGAAGAACGACGTGAGACGATCGTCCGCGCCGCTGTCGCCGAGTTCTCGCGGGGCGGCCTCCATGGCACTTCAACAGAGACGATCGCTCGGCGGGTTGGCGTATCTCAGCCCTACTTGTTTCGCCTGTTCAAAGGGAAGCAGGCGCTCTTCGAAGCCGCTGCAGACCGCTGCTTCAGCCGCATGAGAGATGCCCTCACACACGCAGCTGAAGGCCTCCGTGGCGCTGAGGCCCTTGCGGCCATGAAGCGGGCGCAGCTGGACCTGCTCAAGGATCCCGAAGTCCTGCTCATGCAACTGCAGGTACACGCTGCGGCTGCCTCACCCCAGCAGGCAGCGCTCGCGAAACAGGTCCGTCGGCACTGGCGCGAACTCCGGGCTCTGATCACCAGCACCACCGGGGCCACGCAGGACGAGCTGGACTCGGTGCTCGCCCAGGGGGCCCTGCACTCTGCACTCGCCGCGGTCGATCTACCGCCGTCCGGGCGGAGTTGAGACCGAGCATCGGCCACGAACGGCCACCGTCGCTGCCTCGCTCATAGAGGACGCTACCGCTCCTCAGGCTGCGAGAAGGCCGACGCCGAGGGTGATTACTCCGTAGGCAAGGGATGCGGCGCCGGCCCAGACCACCATGATGAACCGGTTGGGCTGGGTGATCTCCCCTCGCCCCATCGACGAGGCGAAGAAGCCAGCCGAGACGAGCACTGCGGCCAGCGGTACGGCGATCCGGCCGGACCAGCCCCAGAAGCCGGACAGCGACGTGGCGTCAGCCAGGACTTGGCACACCAGGCTCAGCGTGACCAAGACACCGGCGTGCGCGTGCCCCGCCCGAGCGAAGGACTTCTGGAAGTCGGTCAGCGGTACGGACCCTCGTACGATGCGGACCATGAAGGTGCCACCGAACTCGATCGTGACGATCGTCAGCAGGACGACGCCTGCGATGTAGCGACTCGCGTCGCTCAGGGCCAGAGTCTGCATAGGGATCTCCTGGTAATGGGTGCGGCGGCGCGGTGCCGCATCGTGGCGTACGCAAGGGTCAGGACATACGTTCGTCAGTGTCCGAAGCGCCGTCGGCCTGGTCGGTACGCGCGTCGGCTGCCTCGGCTTCGAGCTGATCGGCTGCCCACTCCGCCCACTCCGCGATGGCGGTGGATACCCGTACGCCCAGCTCGGCCGCATAGGCGCCGAATCCCGGCCTGTCGGCAGCATTCAGCATGTCGCGCAACTGGCCTGTTTCCTCAGCCCGTTGGCGATGAAACGTCTCTTCCAGCCTGACCAGTCGGGCTGCGACCTCCGGGCCTAGAGCCGGCAGTAGGAAGGCCCGGAGGGCGACTTCGTTCCGCACAGTCCGGCTCGGCTCGACCTCCGTCAGCCAGTGCCGCAGTTCCTCTCGCCCGGCATCAGTGACGGAGTAGCGCTTGCGGCCTCGCGGGCCTTCGTCCTCCACCGTGACAAGGCCGGCCTCGGACAGGCGAGCCAGTTCCGGGTACACCTGGCTGTGCTGGGCGGCCCAGACGTGGCTCAGCGAGCCGGCGAAGTCCCTGGTCAGCGCGTAGCCGTTGGACGGCCCTTTGGCGGTCAGCAGGCCCAGCAGGGCCATTCGCAGCGACACGGTTGCTTCGCCTTCCTTTCAAGCCCAACTGGCGAGTGGCAATGTTGACATGTCTAATCAGACACTGTTAGTTTCCGCATGTCAATAGTGACATGTCTGTCTGGACAGTGACTCGCGAAGTCCCGTGCACGTCACAGTGACCAGCCCCGATGTATCCAGTCGCAGAGCGCTTCCTTCTGTACTGCCGACTGGCGATCCACACAGCATCGATCGTCATGTGCGTAAGGGGAGACATCCATGAGCCCAACTCAGCACGCCCGGTTGCCCGCCTTGCCCGTCAAGGAGTGGGAAGGACGCCTCTTCAGCGGAGGCTGGGTATCTGCCGCACGACGTGCGGACACGTTGGAGGTGTTCACCGGCAAGCCCCTCCTGGCCGTCGGAGAGGCATCCGAGAGCGACGTCCGGCAGGCCGCCGCCGCCGCGGCAGTCGCCCAGCCCTCCTGGGCGGCGCGCGCGCCAGAAGAACGCGCCGAAGTCCTACGCCGCGCAGCCGCGTTGCTGGCTCAGCCCACTCCCGAACTGGTGGGTTGGTTCATTCGTGAGTCCGGTGCGGTGCAGGCGAAGGCGGAGATGGAGTTCGGCGCCGCCGCGGGCGAACTGGCCGCTGCCGCGGAACTGGCGCAAGGTGCCGCCGCCCCTGCCGAACTGCACAGCATCCAGCCGGACCGCACCGCAACGGCGAACCGCGTTCCTCGCGGCGTCGTCGGCGTCATCACGCCATGGAACATGCCCCTGATGCTGGCCCTGCGCTCTGTCGCGCCCGCTCTCGCCGTGGGCAACGCAGTCCTGCTGAAGCCGGACCCCAACACGCCGGTTGTCGGAGGGCTCCTGCTCGCCTGGCTTTTCGAGCAAGCAGGACTTCCCAACGGGCTGTTGCACGTACTGCCTGGCGGCGCGGACACCGGTACGGCGGTGGTCGAGGCCCCCGAAGTACGGATGGTCTCCTTCACCGGGTCCACCGCGGCCGGCCGGGTCGTTGCCCGCCGCGCGGGAGAGCTGTTGAAGAAGGTCGCAGTCGAACTCGGTGGCAACAACGCATTTGTAGTGCTGCAGGACGCCGATGTTGAGGCCGCCGCGGCAGCAGGAGCCTGGGGCTCCTTTGTCCACTCGGGTCAGCTGTGCATCGCCGTCGGCCGCCACATCGTCCACCGGTCGATCGCCGAGCGGTACGTCGCCGCGCTCGTCGACAAGGCTCAGCGCCTCATCGTCGGAGACCCGAGTTCATCGACCACCCAAGTGGGTCCTCTCATCAATGAACGCCAGTTGATGAAGGTACGCGACATCGTCGCCGACACCGTCACTGCCGGGGCCCACGTGGCGTACGGCGGCAAGGCCGAGGGCCTGCTCCACTGGCCCACCGTGCTGACCGACGTACGCCCCGGGATGCGGGCGTTCGACGAGGAGATCTTCGGGCCGGTAGCCGTGGTCACCGTCGTCGACGACACCGAGGAGGCTGTGTCGCTCGCCAACGCCACGGACTACGGCCTGGCGGCCGCTGTGTACGGGCGCTCCCCCGAAGCCGCCCGCACCGTGGCCGGCCGCCTGAACGCCGGCATGGTGCACATCAACGATCAAACCGTCGTGTCCGAACCTCAGTTGCCTTTCGGGGGAACGGGTTGCTCGGGCAACGGAGGCCGCTTCGGCGGGCGGGCCAGCGTCGAGGAATTCACCGAGTGGCGGCTGACGACCGAAAGCACGCCGCCCCGCCGCTACCCCTACTGACCGCAACACCGACGCCATCTCTCCGGAGCAGGAGGAACTGCCCGGAACAGCCGAAAGGAGCACGCGGTCGTGGGACAGAAGGTCTACCCCGGTCGATATACAGCCTCACCCCCCGACAGAACTGTCGTCTTCCTCATCGGGATGCGCATCAACAAATGGTGGAAGGTCCATCGCTGGCTCCCCGCCTTCATCTCCATGGTCCCCATGCTCAAGGAGGTGAACCGGCGCTCCGAGCACGGCTTCCTGGGCTACCACGTCTGGTTCGGCAGAACCACCATCGTCCTCCAGTACTGGAAGAACCTGGACGACCTCCTCACGTACGCGAGGAACGCGGACGCCGAGCACGTTCCGGGCTGGCGGAACTTCAACAAGCAGGTAGGCAACAACGGCGACGTCGGTGTCTGGCACGAGGCGTACATAACCCACCCCGACCAAATGCACATCATCTACCGGAACATGCCGGAATTCGGCATGGGCAAAGCCACAGAACATGTCCACAGCGGCGGGAACGGCCCGGTCGCTGTGCGCAAGAGGCCCGACCGGGCTGCCGACAGCAACGAATCGAGGTAGCACATGGCCACGGTCCCCCAGCAGGCAGCGGCGCCAGGCAGCGCCTTGGCCGCCTCCCCTCCGAAGCGTCCCGGCCTTTTGCTGCTCGCCAGCTGCCTAGGCATGTTCATGTCTTTCATCGAGGTCACCGCGGCCATCTCAACCCTGCGCGCCATGCAGATCGATCTGCATGTCGCCACGGCCGACCTCAGCTGGATCTCCAGCACGTACACACTGGTCGTCGCAGCCGGCGTGCTTTCAGGCGGGGCCTTCGGCGAACGGTTCGGCAGGCGCCGCGTCTTCCTCATCGGTGTGGCCGCGCTCGCCGCCGGGTCCCTGGTCGTGGCCGCGAGCGACAACTTCACTCAGGTGCTGGCCGGCCGGGCCCTCAGCGGTATCGGCGGCGCGCTGGTCCTGCCCACGTCCCTCGCCATCATCACCACGTCCTTCACCGACCCGCGCGAACGCGGACGGAAAATCTCCGTGTGGGTCTCGGTCTCCGGTTTCGGCCTCGCGCTCGGCCCGCTGATCGGCGGCAGCCTGTTGGAGCTCTACAGCTGGCACGCGGTGTATCTGGTCAACGCGGTTCTCGCCGTGATCACCGCACCTATCACGCTCTTCGCTGTCGCTGAGACGCGTATCCCTGGTCGGCCACTGGACTGGCCCGGCCAGTTCCTCGCAGTGATCGGACTGGGCGCACTGGTAGCAGGCATCGCGGTCGGCGGTCGTGTCGGCTACGGAACTGCCGGAGTGATCGCTCTGCTCGTCACTGCTGCCGTTGCCCTCTCCGCCTTGGTCGTCGTCGAACTCCGGGCTCCCACGCCGATGTTGAACGTCCGCATGATGCGTGCGACGCCGTACCTCACCGCGCTGGTGGTCGCGGCCGCCGGCTTGTTCAGCTTCGTCGGCGTGACCTTCCTCGAAGTTCAGTTCCTGCAGCGAGTTCAAGGGGATGCTCCGCTGGAGACGGGACTCCGCCTGCTGGCCGCCATGGGCGCCTTCGTCCTGTCCACCACCGCCGCCTCCCGGCTCGGCGCACGGATCAGCCCCGCCAAGCTGCTCGTCGTCGGCACCTCCATCACCGGCGTCGCCACACTGCTGCTCCTCCTGCAAAGGCCCGACAGCTCCTACCTCGTCACGGCGACGGGCTTGGTCCTGGTCGGGCTGGGCTCCGGTCTCGTGATCGCACCGTCCACCTCTGCCGCCCTGTCGGTGGTCGCACCGCAGAGCGCTCCCGCCGCCTCGGCAGCGGTGACTGCCTTCCGGCAGGTCGGATCGGTGCTGGCCACCGCGGCGCTGGGCGCGGTGCTCTCGATCAACTTCATCGACGAACTGCCCGGCGAACTGTCCACAGCTGGCGTGCCGTCTCGCGTAGCTGACGTCGTGGTCGACAAGGCGACCAACGGAGCCGGGGGCAGCGGGCCGATGCCGACAGGGGTGAGCTCCGCCATCGGCAACGCGTTCACAGACGGCGTCCACACCGGCATGCTGGTCATCTCAGCCGTCTCGTTCGCTGCGGCTCTACTGGCTTACCTCTTCCTCGTCCGCCGCCGCGCGTCAGCTACGCCCCAATGAAGGTTCGCACCGCCCTATGAATTGCAACTCGTCGCAGTAAAGTTACCGTTCTCGACGTATCGCACCGGCTCACCCGAGTGGCATCGTAGTGGGATCGGAAACTCACAGAGGCGACCTAGGATGAATGAGAAGAGTTGGGCGGGTGAGGGCTCGGAGGCCCCGGACGAGGACGCCTTGTTCGAACTACTCCGCGAAGACATCGGCCGACCGCCGGCTGCATCGGTGGACCGAGCTGTCACAGCAGTGCAGCAGCGCCTGAGGCAGGTCGGAACCCGGCCCGACGAACCCACCGACTGATTCCTCCGGACCAGCCCGGGAAACCGCACATCGCCCGACCTGTGAGTGCGAGACGGCCAAGGAAGAGTCCTTGGCCGTCTCGCACCCAGAGCAAGGGGCGAACCGCGCCACGAGGGCGCCCGTCATCGTGAGCCTTCCTGTGCCTGAATCGATGAAGCAACACAACTCACATGACAGACTGGCAAGTTCGCCCCCAGCTGGCAGCACCACGAGCCACTCATCTGGAAGCTGCGGAGGTACAGGGTGGACCACTCCACATCCTCGGCGACGGTGGAGCATGCGCGAAGGCGCACGTCGTCATCGACGGCGCCATCGTCTACCTTCCGGGCCACTGCCAAAATCGGTCGTGTGACGGAGCTGGGCCAACCTTGTGCAGTGGAAGCCAACTGGCTCGACGCGGCGCGCCTCTCGGCCGTCGCAAGCGCGGCACCGTTGCCGTGACACCGTCTGATGCAGGAACTGTTTCGTCGGCGAACAGGTCCTGGCCGGGACTCTTCCCAGGACGCGCGAAATACATTTCGAACCCGCGACCCAAACCAACGGGTGGCTCCTGCCTCAGCCGCGCTCCTCGCCCGCCAGTTCGCCTCGCATCTTGGCGAGAATGCGGCGACGAGTGGGGCCGATCGAGCCCCGCGCCATTCCTACAGCCTCGGCTATGTAGTCGTAGCTGAGGGGAGGTTCAGCGAAAAGCAGGCCCAGGAGGGCTTGGTGCTCTTCCGGCAGGTTCCTGATGGCCTTACGCAGCCGCTCGCTGTCCGAACGGGCGACGGTCCACTCTTCGGGCGCAGGAACAGTCATGTCCGCGGCGTGTAGATAGTCTGCCGGGTCGGGGACGCTGACCATCCTTCGAGCCTGCCTGGCGCGGCTGATCGCCTCACGCTTGGCCACGGTGACCAGCCACGCTGCGACCCGGCCGGGTTGCTTCAACGTATGTATGTGCTCGACGAGCCTCTGCCATGTGAGCTGGTACACGTCCTCGCAATCAGCCTGCTTGAGACCGTGCGAGCGAACGACTGTCCATACGACAGGGCTGTACACGTGGATCAGCTGTTCCCACGCCCTGCCATCGCCCTCTCGGCACCGGTCCATCAAGCGCCCCAGGTCGGCCGGCGTCCGCTGGTCCGGAATGCGAACCTGAGCTGTTTGCACCGCTTGCGTGTCCCCCTTATTCCCCACTCCGAACTCCCCCATGATTCCCTCCCGTTATGCCAAAAGTGCCCGCATGCTGGGCACCATCGACCTCGACCAACAACAAGATCAGGAGTGTGCAGCTCCCCGTTAGGAGTAACTCTGCTCTCTTCGGTCTCCCATTTCGCCTGCCCCTCCCGAACAACACAAGCTGACCTGCGATGATGAGTTCATCACCGGCGCACGATGCTGTCACTCCACTCATTACAGAGTGGCTGAAAACGCCCGTTGACGCTGACGGCGGACCTGGATCGACCCGACGCGCCAGCAGGTAGACATCGCTTCAGTCCTACATCGGCGCCGTTGCTGCAGGGATTTCGCTCGTCGTTACGAAAGGTCGCCGCATGGCGGGGGAGGCAGCCCCTCGCCCTCCGGTAAGAATTCAGGCGGATCCTGGCTCTCCCGCGCGGACAGCGCCCGAAAAAGACGCCGCAGAATGGCTCCGCGATCAGCAAGGCGTCGAACGGGCCCTGAGCTTTGGAGACCTGGTGCCAAGCCGCCAGCGGCCTCCAGGGGAGGCCCAGTACATGACGCAGGGATCTCACTTGGAGCCGGGACGCCGTGATCAAGGCCCTCGCAATGGGCGGGTTCGGGGTGATCCAGGGCAGTGGAAGCACGCACTCTCCTCAGAGCCGCCAGAACGGATATAGTGACTATCCGATAGTGGATCCTGCCACTTTCCATTTTCCGCGTCCACGGTTCCCGGTCCTCCACAGGAGGAATCCAGCCAGGGGTACCGGGAGCCGCACGTGGAGGTCGAGGAGCTAGATGAAGATCTCTGAACTGAGCCGCCGCAGTGGTGTATCGATCGCGACGATCAAGTACTACCTGCGGGAAGGGCTGCTGCCGCCCGGCGAGCACACCGCGCGTAACCAGGCCGAGTACCCCGAGAGCACGCTTCGACGGCTTCGCCTGGCCCGTACGCTCATCGCTGTAGGCGGGCTGTCCATCGCCGCGACAGGCAAGGTGTTGAGGGCGATGGATGAGCCGGTCACCATCTTCAGAACGCTGGGCTTGGCGCACTACGCCCTGTCCTCACCTTTCCCTGATGAGGCACACGAGGACGTTGATGAGCAGTTCTATGCCGAGGCACGGGCGCTCGTCAAAGCTGCCGGTTGGACGATCGTGGGGGACACCCCCTACATCGCGAGCCTCGCCGCGGGGCACAAGGCGCTGGCCGACATCGGCCTTAACTGGTCAGCACAGGACCTTCTGCCGTACGCGAAACTGGCTCATGCCGCCGCACGGCTCGATTTCGACCAGGATGCAGGCATCGAGGACCGAATCGACATCGCTGAGAGGGCTATCGTTCGCACAGTGTTGCTCGAGCCGGTGCTCGCCACGCTGCGCCGGCTGGCCCAGGAGCACGAAGCCGCACAGCGCTATCAGTCGACAGGACAAGCAGCCGACGGAGGCGGCTCGGAGTAAGCGGGGAGCGAGCAGAGAAGGTCGCCCGAAGGGAAGAGTTTCAAAGGCATGGGCATCGCCCTGGACGTGTGCTCCCGCCGACGCACGGCCACGGCCAGCCGATGGCCGGTTGAGGTCGTGGACAGAGCGAACTGCCAGCAAACTGCATCGTGTTCGGGCTGGCGCGGGTCTTCCAACAATACGCCCCGCCGGGAGTCAGGGCCCAGCTGAAAGCTGTCGAAGCCGTACTGGAAGCCCGATCCGAGGGCCTTTGTATAGGCCTCCTTGAGTACCCACACGTCGACGAACTCCCGGCTGCGCACGGCGGGCGGAGCAGCGTCCAGGCGAGCCCGCTCCGCGGGCGCGAGCCGCTCTACTCCAAACCGGACCACGCTCGGGGCGACGAGTAGACGCTCAACGTCTATGCCGCATGGCAATCCGTCGGTCACCACGCAGGCGATGAGACCATCCGTGTGACTGAGGTTGAAGCGCAGTCGCCATGGGTTCGGATCCAGTTCGGGCCGGCCGAAGTGCCCTTTTCGAAAACGGAACTGGTCAGGAGGGGCCCCGGCGTAAGCGCCCAAAACAGAGCGGCACAACAGTCGGGCACCGAGGTGCCGACGCCGTGCCGCTTCCGTTCGTAGTCTGGCCCAGCGCGCGTGTTCGTCCGAGGAGAGCACCGCATGCGCCTGCTCCGTCAGCCCATCGACCTCGTCCTCCGGAAGCAGCCAGATCTCGGGGTCCTTGAGGGCTCCGAGCGTGCTCACACCAGCCAACTGCCCGACGCTTGAAGGTGTATGGGCCAGTGCGAGAAGAGCCGCGCCTCCGCATGCAGGACGCGCAGCACCTCCATCGCCTGGTCTATCGCCGCGGCGTCCGTGACCGTCTCCGCCGGGTAGAGCAGTCGCCACACGCGCTCCAGACAGAGTAGGAGCACCGCGCCGTCGGGGAAACTCTCGCCGAGCACCCCGTCCGAGCGCACTGCCACATGAATTGCCGCTGCGCCTGAGTGGAGCGCGCAATACTGTTCGGCGAGACGGAACTGCTCGGCGGAGGAGGCGTGTCCGCGGCCGGTCTCCTTCTTGATCCGTGCCGTTTCGCTACGGAGGCGGTCGAACTCCTCTAGGAGACGGGCACCGAGGTCCGCCGCACGCCGGAACAGCTCCTGTTGCCGGGGCTGGTGCTGGCGGGCCGCGAGCGCTCTCAAACGCTCGAGTGCGTCGGGCAGCGCCAGCAGCGCGTCGTCCTTGCCTCGGCTGACCAGGAGCTGCTGTTCCGGCCGCCATGTCGGCAACGGCGCGGTCACGTCGTACATGGTCGTGGCGCGAGCGACGGCCTGTGCCCGAAGCGAGTCGTCTGCGTCGTGCGCCGTGTCCAGCAGGCCTTCCAGTTGTACGGCGATGTTCTTGAGGTTGACGACGGTGTTGCCGTCGACGAAGAGCACCGCCGCGAGGTCGCGCAGCATCTTCTGGTAGACGCCGAAGTGCGGATGCGAGCGTAGGTACAGTCGCGCTCCCAGTACCACGGACAGCTGGGCCATGGTGCGTTCCAGCAACGTGGGCACGAAGTACTTCACGACCGAGGAGTAGATGCTCGCCTGCTCCGGGTTGGACTGCAGTCCGCGAACCGCCCCCGCGCTGACGGCGTCGGCGAGCATGAGGTCGGCGAAGCACTCGGCGAGCTGCCTCCGGGAGTACGGGATCTCGACGACTTTCTGGCCGAAGATCTCCCTCTGCTCGGCGAAGTCCATGGTGACGCGGAGCGCGGTGTCCACGGCTCCGAGCGCGATGCTGCTGATGACGACCCTGGCCACCTGGGCGCTCTTGAGGGCGAGTTCGAGTCCTTGACCTTCGCCGCCGATGCGGCTGCCCTCCGGGACGAACACACGGTCGAGACGGATACCGCTCATGTCCAGGGCGCGCAGGCCGTGGAGCCTTTCGTTGGGAAGCGCGGTCACCGTGCCGGCCGGACACTGGCGCTTGTCGAGGGCGAAGATGGACCAGCCGCCGGGGCCACCGCGTTCATTGGTGCGGGCTTGAACCGTGACCACGTCCGCGATGGTGGCGTTGCCGATCAGGTACTTTTCACCGGTCAGCAGGTAGCCGCCCGGTACGCGCTCGGCGCGCATCTCGTTGGCCAGCACGTCGCTGCCGTGCCGCCGTTCCGACAGGCCCCAGGACATGCGCGCCCCGTGGTTGATGTCATGAACCGCGGCCCGCCCCTGTTCGTCGGTGGCCGCGATCCAGGCCGGCATGAAGGCCACGTTGGTGATCATCAAGGCCGTGGCTGTGGTCGGGTCGCGCCGTGCCACCAGGCGTACCAGGTTGAACCCGACTTCCACGTCGCCTGCCTGCCCGCCCCAGCGCTCGGGCAGGCAGTACTCGTGGATGCCCCAGGCCTGCAGAAGATTGGTCAACTCGTAGGGAAACTCTTCGCGTTCATCGAACGAGAGAACCTTCTTGAACGGCATGCGGCTGCCGTCGTCGTGCGGGTCTCCCAGATGGTCCTCAAGGTTCTCGGCCAAGGAGACCAGGCGTGCTACGGCCACGGAGGGCATCCTTTCTCGTACGGGCACTGGTCACTCCGCGAGGGTGTGCTCGGCGAGTTCGGGCGCCGTGCAGGAGAACATGCGGCCGCTCTCGTACAGCGGCAGCACAAAACCGAGCAGCTGCTCGATCTCCGGCTCGGGCAGCGGTGTGTGTCGGCCATATGCCCGTGCTAGCAGCACATCCAGTACCGGTGTCAGCCAGGCGGCGCTTCCCGGCGGGAGGCCGAACAGCGAACGGTCGCGGTTGAACCACCACAGGTGGACGCAACTCGCCGCCGCGTGCAGGAAGCACAGCCGGTCGGCGAGGTCGTTCAGCTCCAGCGGGTCGTCCTGGTCGGACCGGCGGTGCTCCTGCCGCCACGTGATGCCGTGCAGCAGGCCTTGGATCGCACGCTCCAGTTGGCGGGTCAGCGCGGTGACCCGCGCGGCGTCGCCGACCGAGGCATCCGCGCCGTCCGCCACCGCGCCGCGCACCGCGTCGGCCCCAGCGGGCAACCCTTCCAGGATCTCGTCCTGAACCCGGTCGGAGAGCGCGAGCTGATCGACCCGCAGAGCTGGAAGCGGCACGCCGGGCATGAAAACCTGGGCAAGTCCGTTCCCCGCGAGGGCGCGCAGGCTGGACGGGTCGGAGTCCTTCGTCGCACGCCACGACGCCGCCAGCCGTCCCAGATGCGCTGCGACCAGCCGGTTGTTGGCGACCGGGCTGGTATCGATGTAGCGGACCATGGCGTTGTCCCGCCGCGCGGCGTCGAAGGCGGCGTATGGCCCTTCACGCAAGACGGAGCGGGTTCCGAGTACGTCCGCGCAGCGAGCGAAGATCTCCTCGGAGGTATCGGTGAGGACCTTCTTCGCCGTACTCGACCACAAACTCTGCGCCCTCGGCAGCGCGTGGAGTCCGCGCGCCGCGGTCAGTGCCATGACGTCCCCGGCGAGGAGCAGCGCGGCAGCTGTGGCCAATTCCCGTCGGCAGTAGGGCAGTTCGAGCGCACTGACCTTGCCCACCTGATGCTTCACGGCGAAGTCGAAGGCCAGCCGCAGGCCGGTGTCAGCGCAGGCGAGGTTGGCCGCCGTACTCATCGAGCGCACTACCTGCATGGCCTTCATGGCCGTCTCCAGGCCGCGGCCTTCCTCACCGACCAGTACGTCGTCGCGAACCTGTAGCCCTTCAAAGCTGAAACCCGCGAAGTCGATACCTCGCATTCCGCTCGGGCTCTGGCGGATGCCGGAGCGCGCCTTGTCCACCTCGCTGCCTTCCAGGAGCAGGGTGGAGAAGGCCGCCGGGCCACGTCGGCCTGTGCGGGCCACCACCAGCAGTGCCTGGCACCGCTCGCCCAGTCCGACGAGCCACTTGTCGCCGTCGAGCGTGTAGCCGACCGGCGTCCTTCGGTCCGCCTTCGGATCGTCGCCAAAGTCCTGCGTCGCGGTGCAGGAGTTGGCGAGCAGGTCACTGCCGTGGGAGGCCTCGGACAGCGCGAACCCGATGGAGCCGCCGGCGCGCAGCAGGCTGACCACGCGCTGTTGTTGCTCCGCCGAGCCGGCCGCCAGCACGCAGCTCGCGGCGGTGATGCTGAACATCGTGGCCGGCATGACTGAGGCGTCTCGGCGGGCGGCAGCACGCACCAGCATCAGCGTCTGGTCCAGGGACACGAGGTCGCCGCCGTTGGTAGTCGGGATGAAGGAGGCCCGCAGCCAAGGTCCCACCTTGTCCGCCAGCGCGTCAGGGAACGTCTCGGTGGCGTCCCTCCGCGCCATGGCCGCGAAACCGTAGGGATTGTCCGGGTCCCGCGGGTCGCCCAGCTCGCGGTCGAGCTCCGTCACGGCGGAGTACGGTTGCCAGCCGAACGGGCGCTGCTTCGACTGTCGTGCGGTGCTGCCGGCCGTGGCGGTCGTCATCGTCCCTCCATCGGCTCGGTAACGGGGGTCGGAACGTATTCCGTGCAGGCAGCGGGCAACCGAACGCCACTTGTCGCGAACTGGCTCACGCGGGCGGTGAACGCGGCGCCGCGCATGAGGTGAAGGGCCACGTCAGCGGCCCGCCGATTCTCCTGCGCCGCCAGATAAGTGCCGCGTACCCACTCGTTGAAGGAGCCCATGGCCGGGCCGCACCACACCTGGTAATCAGCGGTTCGGTCCGCCTCCCCGGTCACGGCCCATCGCGACGCCATGCCGAGGTACCAGCGGAAGAGCAGGGCCATCCGCCGACGGGGGGACTCCTGCGCGCGGCGCAGCTGCTCGGGATCCCGGCGGGCGAAGTACTGCTCGACCTCTGCCCAGATCTCGTCCAGGGAACGCCGGAACACCTGTTGTTCCAGCCGCTGCCGCTCGTCGGCGGGCAGCACCTCAATGCCGTCGTACGCCTTGTAAAGCTCGTAGAGCTTCTTGGCGCGCATTGGGAAGAAAGTGCCCTTCTTGAGGACCTGAAGCTCTACGCCCAGTTCAAACATGTCGGCCGCCGGAGCCATCTCGAAGTCGGCGAGCCCTGCCCCGACCAGGAGGCGGCGTGCGGCGTCGGATGTGCCGGATTCCAGGCACGCCTGGTGCACGGAGCCGACGACGATGTAGTCGGCTCCCATGGCGAACGCCGCCGCGGCGGCCCGCGGGGTGCCGATGCCGCCCGCGGCACCGATGCCGATCGGCCGGTCGTAGCGCAGTTCCCGTTGGACCGCGTCGCGGGTGCGCAGCAGAACGGGGAACAGCGCGGTCAGGGGGCGCCGATCGGTGTGCCCGCCCGAGTCGGCCTCGGCGGTGATGTCGTCGGCCATCGGCACTCGTCGCGCCAGCTCAGCTTGGTCCGCGGTGATCAGGCCGCGGGCCACCATGTCCGCGGTGATGGACTCAGGGGCCGGCCGCATGAAGCGTTCGGCGACTTCCGGGCGGGAGACCTTGGCGACGAGCCGGTTGGCGATCTGCACCCGGCCGTCGCGGGCACGGTGCAGTCCGGCGACGCGATAGCGCACGACGTGCGGGGTCAGATCCATGAAGGCGGACGCCTCGACACAGCGCACCTGATGCTTGAGGAACAGCTCCACGCCGTCGCGTTCGAGCGCGTCCTCACTGGGGCTGTGGATCAGGTTCGCCGCGTAGGGCAGCCCGGGTATCTCGGCGGCGAAACGGCCCAGGGCCTTCTCGATGCGTTCGGGCAGCAGGCCGGCAGCGCCGAACGACGCCAGCGCCCCTGACCGGGCCAGCGCGATGACGAGATCCTCCGACGCGATGCCGCCGGCCATCGCACCGCCCATGTAGGCGTACCGCACGCCGTGCCGTGCCCGGAAGCCGCTGGAGCCGAGGCTCTCAGGGGCCAAGGGTCCGGCGGCCGCGACGATACGTCCCGAGGGGCCGGGGGCGGTGCTGCTCGCGCCGACGCCGTTGCCGGTGTCCACGATGTAGCAGGGCTGTTCCAGCAGCCCCAGGGTCTGGTGGATGCCGGACGGGTCCGTGCGGACGGCGCCGGGCATCGGGGTCGTGTGATGGGTGGTCGCTGTCACTTGTCCTCCTCGGCGGGCACGACCTCGACGGCTATGTCGGTCAGTTCGTAGATGCGCAGGCCGGGCTTCCACACACTCGCGTCGGCGACGACAACGAGGCGCCCCTCACTGCGCCGGACTTCCTTGATGTGGGCGTCGAAGGTCATCTCGCCGTCGGTGCGCAGGATCTGGCCGCGGTACTTCCACTGCATTTCCACATCGCGCGGCACGGTGAAGCGCACGGGCCCCATGCCGTCCGCCAGGCCGGAGTCGATGACGTAGAGCTGGAGCGCCTGCAGCACCGCCTCGACGCCGAGAGATCCGGGCATCACGGGGTCGCGGTAGAAGTGGCAACTGAAGTACCAGTCGTCCGGGTCGATGTCACGACGGCCGAAGAGGTATCCCTCGGCGTGCTCACCGCCGCCGGGGACGAATGTGACGTGGTCGACCAGGCGCAGGTGCTCGTCGCCGAGCCGCAGTCTGGTCCCGGCCTGCGGGGCGAACCAACGCTCGTCGGAGCGGACCGGCAATTCACGCACGCCCGCGGCGTCGAGCTGGTCGCGGGCGGTCTCCAGCCATGGCGCCACATACTGCCCGGAGTCCAGGCCCACTTGGTTCGACAGGGCCTGTTCGGTGAAGTAGCCGAAAAGCGATTCGCCTTCGTAGAAGGCCTCGTCGTCGGCGAGCAGCCGGTAGCGGAACTTCTGCAGAGTCGCTCCGGGGACGGCCTGGCTCGAGAGCAGCTCGGACTCGTGCCGGATGGTCTTGCCGCGCAGGTCGAGTTGCTTGACGAAGGTGGCTCGGCCGTCAAGGTTGCGGATGGCCAGTTCCTCGTCCGGGCTGGCCAGTGTCGCGCCCAGGTAGTACCCGAGCAGGATGGCGGCCTGTAGAGAGGTCTCCATGACAACGCAGTTGGGCATCCCTGCCGGCCCGTTGTCCCGGTAGTACCAGGCCTCCGGAGGCGAGTCGTACTCAGTGGCCATGGTCGCGCCGGGCTTCAGTTCGCCTCGGGTGCCGTTGAGGCGCATGATCCGGTCGACGAACTGGAAATCGCCGTTGGGGATGTACGGAGCTCGGCGGTCCGCGTAGATCTCGAACTCCTTGCCCATCGCCGTGGCGAGGTCGCCCTTGGCCGCGTGCGCGAGGTGCAGCTCGTTGATGAACGCGGCTTCGCCCCGTTCGTTGCGGCGGCCGAGGAAGGCGGGGATGCCGCCGGTCTCCGGACGGTACGGAGTGCCCGGCTTCTCCTGAACACGGACACCGAAGTTGCGCATCGCCACGATCGGCTTGTCGCCGTCATACACGGTGATGTCAGCGATGACGGTGGGACGCGGCAGCATGGTCAGCTCTATGACGTCGACCTCGTACCGCACCTCCCGGGTCTCCGGGGTGATCTGGCCGCGCACCTTGACCTCGGTCTCCAGGCCCGGCACGGCCTGGAACTCCGCGTCGGGGAAGACCAGGTGCATGCCCAGGTACATCGCGTACGTCTGGAGGATCTGCACGCCGCCCTCGGCGATGAGTGAGCCCGCGAGCACCGGGTCGCCGGTGAAGTGGCAGGTGAAGTACCAGCCGTCGGGGTCCAGTCGCTTGTGCGCGGTCAGGTGACCGATCTCGCGCGGGCCGCCCAGCCGGTCGATGTCGGTGATCTCGTCGATCATGCGCAACATAGCGCTGGGCAGGCGCAGGGAGCTGTTGAAGCCGTCCTGGGTCTGGTCCCAGCGGGGACCGAAGACCTCGCCCGGGCGTCCCTCGGTGAGCAGCTCGAGGTCGGCTCCGCCCAGGCTCGTACGCTCGGTGCGGGCCAGCGGCTTGAACCACGTCGGGGTCATCTCGGCGCGGCGGGCGCGGTCGGCCGCGGTTTCCACCACGCCCAGGGAGTCCTCGAGTTCGGCGGGGGTGAAGAAGCCCGCGCAGGCGTCGAGGAGTTCGAGAATCAGCTCGCCGTCGGCGTAGCAGCGGTAGTTGAAGAAGAACAGAAGACTGTCGCCGTTCCAGACGAAGCGGTCGATCTTGATGTCGTAGCGCAGCGTCTGGCCTTCGCGTGGCAGTCCGCCGTGGAAGACAAGTCGGCTGTCCAGCAGTCGGTAGACGCGTTCTCCGCGGTTGCGGAAGTCGATGCCGAGGTAGCTGATCAGGAGCATGTCGCACTGGCCGGCCTCGATGGTGACCGCGCACGGGACCAGCCCGTCGACCGTGTACCAGGCACCGGTCGGCACGTCGTACTCAGTGGTGATCTCGGAGGGTTCGAAGCGCCCTGTCTCTCCCTTGAGCCGGGTCACCCGGGTGACGAAGTGGTAAGGGGGCTCGGGCAGCCGGCAGCGCCGTGCGTAGCCGTCGACCTCAGCGAACTCGGGACCGAAGACAGGGGCGACTCGGCCGCGGGCGAACTCCAGGAGGTCGTTCTCGTCCCACAGGACGGGCTTGCCGGCAGGCTCCCCTCCGCCGAGTGCCGGCGGCGTGGGAGGAGGCGCCACCGCGGGAACGGACTGCATATCCCCGCCGGTCTCCGGCGTCACCAGATTGCGCAGGGAGGCCTCCAGGATGGCGTGCTGGGCCCGCAGCGCGGCACGGTGCGCGTCGGCCACGCCCACCGCGAGTGCCTGAAGCGGTCGGAACTGGCTGACGGTAGGGGCTCCAGCCGTCAGGAGAGCCGGGCGTCGCTCGGGCAAAGGTTCAGGCAGCGGCTCCGGCACATAGACGAAGGGTTCTCCCTCGATGACGATCGTGTCGTGCGCGTCCAGCACATCAGGCGAGGCCACGTCGCTCGGCGAGGTGCCGGGCACGGTGCTCATGGAAGCTGTCACCTCGATGGGTTCGGTGGGTTGGGCGGGACTGGCCGTCCGGAGGATCGGGGCTGCGGTGCGCTCCACCCGCTCGACGATCGGTTCGCCTCCGCACGGGACGGAGATGACGGATGAGCGTTGCCCGGCATCCGGAGAGGCTGGGAAGAGCACTGTGAGGTCGACGGGAAGGCCGTGGCTGATCAGCCGGGCAAGGGCCTGTGCCAGCGCGGTGCCGACCATGGCTCCACGGCGGTCCACCGAGATCGCGACATGCGGGCGGTCGCCGAGCGTCTCGGAGATCCAGCGCGTGCACGTAGCGCCCGGGCCGACCTCGACGAAGTAGCGGTAGCCCCGGTCGTAGGCGGTCTCAGCGAGGCGTGCGAAGTCAATGGTGGAGCGCAGGGTGTGGGCGATGCGATCGGCCAGCTTCGTACGATCGGTGACCGGGACGGTGTCGTAGTCGTAGGCGGACAGCAGCTCCAGTCCCGGCGCCTGCTCGCTGAGGGGGTAGTCGTTGAGGGCGGCCAGACCCGCAAGGTCCGGGTCGACTACCGGGCAGTGCATGACGTGGTTCGCCGGTGGCCTGGCGGACTGGCAGTCCAACTTCTCTACAAGGGACCGGACTTGTTCGGGAGCGCCTGCGATCACGACTTCGTGCGGGGTGTTGACATGCGTGAGGAAGACCCGGTCGAAGCCCGTCATCGCCTCGCGGACGGCATCGGGTCCGGTCAGCAGTACGCGCGTGGTCCATACCTCGGAGTCCGGGGTCTCCTCTGGGAGCGACCACTCCTCGCGGACACGCTCCTTGCGTCCGCGCAGCCGGTGCTGGAACAGCGGGCTGGCGGCGAGCGCGGCGTCGTCGCGCGCTGATTCGGCCCATACCCCGGTCGCGAACAGCATGCTGGACTCGCCCAGGCTGTAGCCGAAGCCGCCGTGCGGTTCGATGCCGAGGACGTCCCGCAGCAGTCGGGTATGCAGCACGGCGAAGTTGGTGCCGGCAGCCAGCATGACGGGGATGTTCTCGATGAGTTCGGCCTCGTACCGCATCAGGTCGCCGCGTCCCACCGGACCGCGTGAACGCGGGTGCAGGAAACGGTGCTTGAAGCGCTGCGCGGGTCGGTCGGCCTCGTTCTCGAAGGCGGTGAGCAGGCCGGGGAAGAGCCGGAACAGATCTCGTCCGGCTCCGGGGTACGTGGTGAACGCTCCCGGGTAGACGAACGCGACACGTCCGTCCGGTCCCATGGGCCGTGCGGTGAAGTAACTGCCGGAGGGAGTGCTCCACTCCCCTGCCTCGGCCACAGCGTTCGGCAAGTCCCGTTCGGCGGCGGCAAGTTCCTTGGCCAGCCGCTCGGCATCCGAGGCGACGAGTACCGCCGTGTAGCGCGCGGTGCAGGGCTTGCCCGCCGCCGTGCGCACCACCTGCTCGGCGCCTCGCTCGGCCAGTTCGGTGCGCAGGGCCTGGGCCGCGGTGGCGAGGCCCGGACCGTCGTCCGCCGAGACCGGGAGCATCCATACGCCGGGACCGCTCGTCCACTCCGTCTTCGTCGGCTCGGACGGTGCCGGCCTGGCTGACGTGCCACGAAGCACCACGTGGGCAGCCGTTGCCCCAGCCGGGCCCGCGTCACCGAGGACGCTCAGCGCTGCGGTCCTGGGGGCGTCGCTTCGGTCGCGGACCCACGGCTGCGGCTCTCCGAGCAGCGTGAAGCGGGAGTCCGCCAGTGCCGGGTCCTCGGCGTCAAGCAGGGCCTTGGGGGCAGCCGGGAACTCCGCGTGATGCACTGCCAGAGCTGCGGCGACCAGAGCAGCCAGCGGGGCGGCGCACCCGGTGTATCCGACGAGTGCCGCGGTGCTGCCCACCGCGCACCCGTGCCGGTCGTCTCCAGGCCCGTCCGTCCGGTAGACGGAGGCGAGGGCGGCCGCCTCGTCCTGTCGGGCATCGGAGGCTGCCCCGCCAAGTTCGAGGTACGCCACCTCGTCGAGGCGCACCCCCGCCTCGTCCAGTGCCTCTCGTGCGGCGTCCTCCACCGCGGCGGCCCTCGTGGAAGCGGTGCGAACCCGAAGGGCCTCGACAGTGGCGTACTCACGGCGGCCGGCGCCTTCGCGTGTGACGACGACGGCTGCCGCGCCGTCGCCGAGCGGCGGCAGTTGCTCGCCGCGGCTGGTGGCGATCCGGGCCCTGGCCCGGGTGTTCTCAGCGCCGGCCGCCAAGTCCACACCACCGACGAGCACCGCCTCGATGGTGGGGTCGAGGAGCAGCAGCCCGGCCACCTCCAGCGCCCGGACTCCGGCGGTGCCATCGGCGGCGACCGTGAAGGAGGGGCCGGTGAGGTTGCGCGAGGACGAGACCCTGCTGGCCATGATGTTGCCGATGTAGCTCAGGACTTCGTTGGCGCCGATGGGGTCGTGCACAGCGCCCCGGACGGCCGCCTCGAGCTCGTCCAACTGCTCGTCGTTCAAGGTCACTTCGGCTCGAGCGCACTCCGCCCGCACATGGGCGCCGATGTCGAAGCGTGCCCGGTGCGTATGCGTGTGGGGTTCCATCTCCATGGCCACCACGACGGCGACCCTGGTCTCGGGCAGTTCGTCCGCCTTGGTGCCCGGAGGAGGTGCGGGGTACCCGGCGTCGGTGAGGGCCTGTTCAGCCGCATCGAAGAGCGCCAGGTGCTGCGGGTTTGCCTGCCCCAGCTCGTTCGGCGGGATGCGGTACGTACGAGGGTGGGCGTCCACCGTTTCGAGGTAGCCGCCCGGCAGGTCGGTGCCGTCCGACGCCGTCCCGGCGAGCGGGCCGGAGGACAGCTTGTCCGCTCCGTACCAGCGGTTCTGCGGGCGCTCGACCAGCGCGGGACGACCGGTACGCAGGGCCCGTGCGAACGCGTCTGTGTCGGACAGCGGCCCCAGATGTGTCCCGAGCCCCACCACAGCCAAGGAGGGCAGCTTTGCGTGGGCGGGCCGGGAAGCGGGGACCGCAGGCGATGACGTGGACGGGCCCGCGGCTCCGGCCGCCTCCGGGCCCGACAGGACGAGGTGCGCGTTGGTGCCGCCGAATCCGAAGGCCGAGACCGCGGCCCTTCGCGGACCGGTGCGTTCGGGCCACAGACGCGTACTCAGGACGAGGCGCTCCGCAGCCGCCTCGCCTCCGGCGGGCCGCAGCGGGCACATGACGCCAGGGGTCCCGGGTATGAGGCCGTGCTGGAGAGCGAGGACCGTCTTGAGCACGCTGGTGAAGCCGGCAACGGTCAGCAGGTGCCCGACGTTTCCCTTCACGGAGCCCAGCAGCGGCGGAGTGCCGCCCTGCGCTGTGAAGTAGTCGGTCAGGCCGATCAGTTCGGTGGCATCGCCCAGGGGGGTACCCGTGGCATGGCACTCGATGTAGTCGACGGAGGCCGGGTCTATGTGCGCGTAGGCCTGCTGGTACGCGCCGATCTGACCGGTGACGTTCGGGCTCAGCAGGTGTTTGCCCGCGCCGTCATTGGTGAGCCCGATGGACTCCAGGACTGCGTGCACCCGGTCGCCGTCGCGCAGTGCGTCGGACAGCCGCTTGAGTACGAAGACACCAGCGCCTTGCCCGGTGACGATGCCGGCGGAGCGGTCGTCGAAGGGCTGGCTCACCCCGTTGTCGGGATAGGCGTGGAGGTCCGAGAAAGACAGGTGGATGAGCAGGGGGTCGGGAGCGCAGACCGCGCCGGCCACCATGACGTCGGCACGCCCGGTGGCCAGGTAGTCCCTGGCTAGAGACATGCCGTACAGCGCCGAGGAGCAGGCCGCGTCGAGCGCGAGGCGTGGGCCGCCGAGCCCCAGGGCATCGGCGGTCACGACAGCGGGAGAGCCGAAGGGCCACAGGTTCTCCGCGGCGGGCTCCGGTTCGGTGTCGTCGGTGGGCGGCACCGGGAGCCCGGCACGGGCCAGGCCCTCGGTGACCGCCTGCCGCACCTGCGGCGTGCACAGGCGCACGGACGAGTCAGTAGGGAAGGAGTAGTTGCCCAGCACGAGCCCGGTACGGGCCAGGCTCTCGGGCCGCTCGGTCACACCGGCGTCGGTGAGTGCCTGGCGGACCGTGTGCAGCGACCATCGCACCACCCGGTCCAATGAGCCGAGTTCGTCGGCGGGGATGCGCAGACCGTTGAGGTCGATCGGCGGCTCCTGGACGAACCCTCCGCGGGTGGCGGTGATCCGGTGCTCAGGATCGCCCCACCCGCCGGGGGTGCCGGGATCGGTTCCGAAGACCTCCCGGCCGCCTTCCGTGCGGTGATCGTCTCCGGCGAGCAGCCCGTCCCAGAACTCCTCCGGAGTATGTGCGCCAGGGAGCAGACAGGCCATCCCCACGATGGCGACGGGCTCGTCGCGACGGGGTGTGCTGCGGCGTGTGCTGGACATGGTTTCCCAGTTCTCCCACTCGACTCGTCAGGAATGATCGGCCGCTGCGGACCGGAACTTCGCGCTGAGCCCAGGACTCGGCACGGCTTCGACATCGCGGAAGCGCTGCAGCACGCGGCCGTCGGGGGCACAGGCGGTGACGGTGCAACGGATGCCGCTCGCCGTCTCCACAACACCGTCCACCACCAGCAAGAACGGCTCTCCCTCAGGCAGTTCGGCGATCAGCTCGACCTCACCGACCGCAGTGGGCAGCACCGCCTCGCCGCGGTGGATACGCGCCCAGACCAGCACGGCTTGAAGCAACAGGTCGGACAGGACTGGGCTGTAGCCGGGTACCTGCCAGGCGCCCGACGCGGGGCGCGGGTCGGTCAGCTGGGCGGCGAGGACCGTCCGCTTGCCCGCAGCCAGCACGGCAGTGATGCCGCGCAGCAACGGACCGTGGAACAGCGTGCCGTCCTCGTAGTACGTCACCGGCTGCCCACTGCCCAGCTCCGGGAGACCGGAGACTGGCGGCAGCGAGGCCCTCGCGGCACGCACCACTTGCGCGCGGTAGCGCGGACGGCCGGCGTCGTCGTGCACGCCCACGTCGTACGCCTGGCTCGTTCCGACCGATGCACGGGCGTCACCGAGCCGCACCGTCAGCTGGAGTCCAGCGGGCTGGGCGTCATCGAAGACGAGGCCCTTGTGCACGGCGAATCCGCGTACTCCCGTGATCTCCGCGCCCGGTACGGCACGGTGGACCGCGTTGAGCACTCCGCCGATCGCGGCGGTGGCCGGCAGTACCGGAATGCCTCCGATCGCGTGGTCCACGATCACCGGGTCGGAGGCGGTGGCTGCCAGTCGCCGGTGCACCACCACGCCGTCCTGCGGGACGGGGAAGGGCTCGCGGGCGGACAGAGGTGAGTTGGGCCCCACGACGCACACCGTGTCGGCGGCGTGCTCCTTGGAGAACTGCTCGACGAAATACCGCACGCCTTCGTCCAGCGGGATGAGTGGTATCCCGCGCTCGGCGAACATCTTCTCCAGGGCGGGCGTGACCATTCCGCCGGCCCAGGCCCCCCAGTTCACCGAGGTGATGCGAGCTTCGGGCATACGGTGCCGAAGGGCGCAGGCCCAGCGGTTGAGCGCCTCGTTGGCCATCGCGTAGTCCGACTGGCCGCGGTTGCCGAAGAAGCCGGCGACCGAGGAGAACAACAGGACGTGTCGCAGTGCCTCGTCCGGAAGTGCCTCGATGACGTTCCGCAGGCCGGTGAGCTTGGTGCTCAGCACCCGCTCCACGTCCCCGGCCTTCTTGTCCTTGATCAGCGTGTCCGCCAGGACACCGGCTCCGTGTACGACACCGGTGATCTGCTCTCGGCGCGGTGCCAGCGCCGTGCGGACGGCTGCGGAATCCGTGATGTCCACCGTGAGGTACTCGGCCTCGGCCCCGGCCTGTCGGATCTGGGCCAGGGTCTGCCGGATCTCGCGCTGACCGATGAGCTCACGTGCCATCCGTTCCACTTCACGCGGGGTGGGCTTGCCCCCACCGCGCTTGATCTCGGCAGCGGCCTCGGCACGCAGCCGGTCGGCGGGCACGCCGACCGCCCAGGCGGGTTCCTCGGACAGCGGGGTGCGGCCCAGGAGCAGCAGCCCGGTGCGGTGGGTGCGGGCCAGCCCGATGACGCAGGCCGCGGTCACTCCACGGGCGCCTCCGGTCACCACGAGCAGGTCGTCCGCGGTGGGTTCGGCGGCTCCCGGTATGCCGGGCAGCGAGTCGTCGGTCTCCGGGGCCAGGCTCACGGTGTGGCGCGTTCCGTCCACCGCGTGGCCGACCTGGGTGAGCTCGACCTCCGCGTCGTACAGCTCGGCCAGGAACAGCTCGGCGCATTCCTCCGGTGCCAGCGAGGGTGCGAAGTCGAGCGCGCGGCAGAACAGCGCGGGCGCTTCGATGGCGAGCGTCTTGACCAGTCCGGTCACGCCGCCGAGCGTGGCCCTTGCCTCGGACGCCTCGCCGGTGAGGCCCAGGCGTCCGTCGAGCCTCGTCACGGTGATGAAGGCGGCGCGTCCGTCCTGTGTCGTGTGTTCCAGAACCTGCTGGGTGCGGCCTGCCAGCAGCAGCGCGTCACGAAGGGCCGCGGCCTGGGCATCCGGCCCGGTGGCTTCGACGCAGTCGACGACCAGATCGAGACGCTGTACGCCTTCGGGTACGGTCGCGCCGGTGTGAACGGTCCAGCCCCGCGCGCGCAAGGCGGCAGCAATCGGTTCGAGGAGTTCCCCCGTCCCGGCGAGCAGGGCGACCGGCTCCGCCCGAAACGCGTCGGGCACCACATCAGCGGGCGCCAGGTCTGTCACTACGGCTTGGAGGCGTCCCAGGCCGGAGTTCAGGCTTTTGGGACGGCCACCACCTCCGCGGTGCCCTGGGACGCGGCGCCGGAGACGAAGGTGATGATGTCGTCCAGCGTGCGCAGCTCGGCCAGTTGCTCCGGCGCAGCAGACGCCGACCCCGGGAACCGATCCCGCAACGCCCCCATGATCTCGACCCTCTTGATCGAGTCGATCCCCAGATCCGCCTCGACGTCCATCGACGTATCCAGCATCTCCGCCGGATAACCCGTCTTCGCCGACACACTCTCCAGCAACACCCGGCGCACCTCGTCGACGGACACCTCAGCGGAAAGGCCGGCGGGCGCTTCGGCGGGGGCCGCAGGAGCAACAGTGGAGGCACCAGCGGCGCCGGAGACGAAGGTGATGATGTCGTCCAGCGTGCGCAGCTCGGCCAGTTGCTCCGGCGCAGCAGACGCCGACCCCGGGAACCGATCCCGCAACGCCCCCATGATCTCGACCCTCTTGATCGAGTCGATCCCCAGATCCGCCTCGACGTCCATCGACGTATCCAGCATCTCCGCCGGATAACCCGTCTTCGCCGACACACTCTCCAGCAACACCCGGCGCACCTCGTCGACCGAGGTGCCGCCGGAAGCGGGGGCGGCCGGGGTCACGGGCACAGGGGGCGCGGCGGCAGGCTCGGACGCCAGGTGGGCAGGGACGGCGGGTGCCGGAGCGGAGACCGCAGTTGTGGACGGCTCGACCGTTGGGGCAGCCGTGGGTGCTGGCGCGGCCGGGGCCAGTGCCTGCGGAGCCACCGGAGTCGGTGCGAAGGCTGTCCCATACGTGTCGTACGGCGTGCTGACCGGAACCGATGCGACGCCGTTGCTCAGCGCGGTGCCGTTCCCGACAGAGACGCCGCTCTCCAGATGTGCGAGGCTGCGGAGCACCTCACTGGCCTGGACGTGGCTCTGGCCGATGGCCAGGCTCTGCTGGGTCACGGCGGTGATTCCCGCGACAGCCCTGTCGCTCGGACCGCCGCGTCCGGTCTCCTCCTGCAGTACACCGCTCAGCCTCTCGGCCACCCTGAGCTGCCCGGCCAGGTACTCCCGGTGCATCGACAGGTGCTCACTCGCCACCATGCCGGTGGTGACAAGCCCGGCGCCGAGCGTGGGAGCCGGTGAGGCGACGTGGTTCTGGGGCTGGGGCGCCGCGGCCATTGGCGCCGACGGCACCACGGCCGACTCCTGCGGGGCGGGAGCCACGACAGGAGCCTGCGCCACAGCGGGTTGCGTGTCCGTCTGCTGGACGGCTTCGACCGTGTAGCCGTTCTCCAGGGCCTGCCGGTACGCCTCACGGCGAGCGTCGGGCACGTAGTTCACACCGTTCAACGGGATCGTCATCCCCTCCACCGGCAGGGCCGGTTCGACATCTGTGGAAAATCGGTTGCAGTCCGCGAGCGGGAGCCCCAGGACGAGGAGCTGCGCGGCGAGCTGCTTGAGTGCACGGTCACCGTCACCGCCCGGGCCGGAGTCGGCGCTGAGGACAACGATGTCCTGGCGGTCGGCGAGCGTGTGGCGGACCAGACCGGAGAGCACCGCCTTCGGGCCGAACTCGACGAAGACCCGGAAGCCTTCGTCGTACATCTGCGTGACGCGCGGTGCGAAGTGCACTGGTGCGGCGAGCTGGCCGACGAGTACCTCGCGGTTGCCCGCGATGCGCTTCCCGTATGCGGCGTCGGGCGTGTTGGCGAAGACAGGGATCCGGGGCGCACGCACGCGGGCGGAAGCCACTGCGGCCTTGAACTCCTCGACGGCGTGCGCGACAAACCGCGTGTGGAACGCCGCGGCGACGGGCAGTAGCTGCGCCTCGACTCCGTCGCGCGCACACTCGTCGACAAAGGCCCGTACGGCTTCGGTGCCGCCGCCAACCACCACCTGCTGTGGTGTGTTGATGTTGCACACGACGACGTCGTCGTGTCGTTCGAGGAGGTCCTGCACGCGCTTCACGTCGGCCTTGACCGCCGCCATGGTGCCCGCGTCGGAACTGCCCTCGGGCCGCGTGGCCATGGCCTTGCCACGCTCTCGGGACAGCCGGAAGAAGTCCTCGTCGCTGAGGCTTCCGGCGGCCCACAGGGCGGTGAGTTCGCCATAGCTGTGCCCCAGCACTCCGTCGGGGGAGAATCCGAGCGCGGCGAGATAGCGGTACTGGCCTGCCGACAGCGCTCCGATGGCCGGCTGCGCGTAGTCGGTCCGGCGCAGGGCCTCCTCCTGCCGCCGCCGGGTCTCGCCGTCGAAGGCTGTCGGCGGGAACACCACGCGTCCCAGCGGCTGTGCCCCGGCGAACTGCCGGGCGGCTGTGTCGAACGCGTTCCGGACGGGCGGCACGGCGATGGCGGTGCGTGAGCCCATCCCTACGTACTGGCTGCCCTGTCCGGCGAAGAGCGCGGCAACCTTGCCGCTTCCGTCGAGCAGCGCCGAGCGTCGGTAGTAGGCGCCGCGCGGCAAAGCGAAGTCGGCGGCGTCCTGGTGAGCGCGAAGGTGGTCAGCGGCTGTAGCCTTCAGCTGCGCCGCTTCCTTCGGGCTACGGGCGACCAGGGCGAGGCGGGCGTGTTCGGCCGGGACGGTTTCGTCCAGTTCCGTGGCGGCCGCGTCTGTCTCATCCTGGTCCAGCAGAGCCAGCAGCGCCTGCGGGTCGGCAGCGTGCCAGGCGTAGACGCGCGCCGTCGGGCCAAGGGCTGTGAGGCCGATACCCTGAGGGTCGTGTTCCTCCAGCAGGCAGTGGAAGTTCGTGCCGCCGAAGCCGAACGACGACACAGCAGCGCGACGTCGGTCGCGGGCCGGATCGCTGACCCACGGCTGAGAGGACGTGTTCAGGAAGAAGGGGGAGTTGGCGAAGTCCACTGCCTTCCGCGGCTGCTCGACATTGATCGTCGGCGGCAGGACCTTCTGGTGCAGGCCCAGCGAGACCTTGATCAGGCCGGCCGCGCCGGCGGCCGCCTTGGTGTGCCCGATCTGCGACTTGACGCTTCCCACTGCGGCGAACTGCCGATCGTCGGTGGCCTCGTCATACACGTCACGCAGTGCGGTCAGCTCGGTGAGGTCGCCGACCGACGTGCCGGTGCCGTGGCACTCCAAGAGGCCTACCTGTTCGGGGCCGAAGCCCGCGTCCTCGTACGCCCGCTTGAGTGCGGCGACCTGCCCTTCGCGGCGCGGTGCGTAGATGCTCTTGAACCGGCCGTCGCTGGACGTTCCGATGCCCTTGAGAACCGCGTAGATCCGGTCGCCGTCGCGTTCCGCGTCCTCAAGTCGCTTGAGAGCGAGCATCCCGGTGCCCTCGCCGATGAGGGTGCCGTCGCTGTCCTCGTCGAACGGGCGGATACGCCCGTTCTTGGAGAACGCGGGGGTCTTGGAGAAGCACAGGTACATCAGGATGGTGTTCTCTGCGTCGCAGCCGCCCGTGAGCATGAGGTCCGCGCGCCCGGACACCAGTTCGGACACGGCCATGTGCACCGCGGCCAGCGAACTCGCGCAAGCCGCGTCCACGGTGCAGTTGGTGCCGCCGAAGTCGAAGCGGTTGGCGATGCGGCCCGCGACGACGTTGCCGAGCATGCCGGGGAAGGAGTTCTCCTCCCACGGTGCGAACGCCTTGGTGAACTTGGCGGCGATCTCGTCCGCGTCCCGCTCGGTCAGACCGCAGCTGCGCACGACCTCCTTGAGCACAGGGGTCTGAAGCCGCGCGGCCAGCGGCTGGGTGAGCGAGTTGGCACCTGTGATGCCGAGGATGACACCGGTGCGTGTGGGGTCGTACCAGGGCGCGTCGAGCGCGCCGGCGTCGCGCAGCGTCTGCTTGGCCACCATCAGGCTCAGCAGCTGGAGGACGTCGGTCACTTCGAGCGTGTTCGGCGGCAGACCGAACTCCAGCGGATTGAACGGGACGGTCGGCACGAAGCCGCCGCGCTTGGCATAGGTCTTGTCCGGGGCGCTGGGATCGGGGTCGTAGTAGTCGGAGATACGCCAGTGGGTCTCCGGTACGTCTTCTATGCAGTCGTTGCCATCGACGATGTTGTTCCAGAACTCGCCGAGGTCGCCTGAGCGCGGGTAGAGGGCGCCCAGACCGACGATCGCGATGGGGGTGTCGCCGAGCTTTCGGCTTCCGGTGCTGTGCTGAACCATGACGACTCCATGCCCGTGGGCAGGGGTTGAGGAAGAGGGTGTGGGGTGGTGCTGAGGAGGTGACGAGGAGCTGGAGCCGCTACGGCTGGCCGCTGGGGGCAGCGGCCAGGGCCGCGAACTTCATCGCCACCGGATCGCTCAGCATCGAGTAGTGGTCGCCCGGCGTGTGCTCGACGTTGAGGTCGTCGCTGAGCTGCTCCCAGCCCAGCGGGTCGGGCGTCTCCAGCAGGCCGCGCTCGGGGCGCAGCAAGGTCACCGGCACGCGGGAGCGGACCGGTTCGAAGGCGTAGGAAAGCCGGTTGTTACGACGCAGCCCGTCGAGGTACGTGTCGTAAACCTTGCGTAGGCCGGGCAGTGTCGTACCCGGCCGCAGCGCACCATGCTCCAGGGCGGCCTCGAGTACGGCCTGCAGGGCCGCGTCCACGTCCGTTTTGTCGGCTGCCAGAATGTCTCGCGGCACGGGTACGGCCCCGCCCCGCTTAGCAGCCAGGTACATGCAGAACCATGGCAGCACCAGGTCGGGCCCGATCTCGTCCTCGGCACGCGTGTACTCCGGCACGGGCGCGATGCTGTCCAACAGCACTGCCCTGTTGGGAAGTTCAGCCTCGGAGAGCAGTGACGTCAACGCGTGGCCGACCACGCCTCCAAAAGACCAGCCCATCAGAGTCCACGGACCGGAGAACAGGTCACGGGCTCGTAGTTCGTCCGCGGCGCGCGAGGCGACATCGAGGACCGTGATGTCGGTCTGCCCGCCGCTGAGCGCGGCCTGGAAGTACTCGGGCACCTGCTCCAGATCCACCACGCGCAGGTCGGTCCCGTGGGGTAGAGCCACCGCCAGTTCCCTGTACTGCTCGGCCGGCAGGGCACCCGGGTGGATGACCACTACCGGTCCGGTCTGTGACGAGCCCTCATCACGGACCGCGTCGACGCTGAAAGCGCTTACCAGCGGGGCAGGTTGGCGATTCCTAGGCCGCACGTTGCTCCTCCTGCTTCTGCGCTATGTAGCGGGAGAGTTCGGTGATCGTGGGGTGATACCACAGGGCCGTGGTCTCCAGTTCGAAACCGAGCCAGTTCTCCAGTTCCCCGGAGAGCACCAGCGCCTCGGTGGAGTCGAGGTCGAACTCGTCGAAGTACTGGTCCGGGTTCACCTCGTCCTGGGACACGCCCAGCTTGTGCGCCACCTTCTCGACCAGCCATCCCTGGACGGCCTCAGGAGTCAGGGCGGCGACGCTTCGCTCACCAAGGGTATTTTCGGGCACGGTTGGCCTTTCTCTCTGATGTGGGGAAGGAGAATCGCTGGCTGGGCTCTATGTCCATTGGCAGGAGACCCAGTTGAAAGGACAGCCCCTCAACGACCCTGTCTCGCAGGGCTAATCCGGCTGCCGTCGACCGATAGGCGTTGACTCCAAGGTTCACAGGGAGCTTCACGAGTGGGACCTGCTTTCCGCGCGTTCCGGAATCTACTGCCGGTTAGCGGAAACGGAACGCAGCACAGACTCGGCCGCCGCGCTTCCGGAGTCGAATGCGGATTCGTGCGACCCGATGATGTCCGGCCCCATCTTCCGGGAGTGAAAGTAGGAGCCGGCGAGCTTGACCCGCGAGCCGGAATCATTGATCGAGTAGATATCCGTCTGCAACTGTCGCGTCGGCAGCGAGAACACGGGGTGCCGATAGGAAATTTCCTCGATGATGCACTCCTCACGGATCTGCACACCTGAATCGAGCGTGAGGAAATAGTCCTTGGTGCCGTCCAGGTGCTGCAGGTCATTGAGGTAGTAATTGACCCACGACACCTGCTCTCCGGCTACCTGGCAACGCCCGTAGTTCCAACTGCGCCAGTTCTGCGTCTCCTTGGGCATTACCGCGGGGTCGGTGTGCAGCGTGGCCCGCGTCGGGTTGTACTCGAACACCTCGAGTCGACGTTGATGCTCGTTCGGGCTCTCCAGAATCCGCAGCGAGTCATCCGCGTGTGTGGCCAGCACGACATAGTCGAACCGCTCTGCAGCCGCACCACCCACGTGCACATCCACGCCGCCCCCCGTCTCCCGCACCCGAGTCACGGGCGAGGAAAGCCGCACTTCAGAGCCTGCGGCCCGGAGCTCCCGCTCGGCAGCACGCAGATAGCTCACGCTGCCGCCGGTGACGGTCCGCCAAGGCGCGGTACGCCCGCCAAGGCCTTCGGCGCCATGGGCGTAGAAGAACGCGATCACGGTGCTCGCCGGCATCTCCCAGATGCGATCAGCCGGCACCGACCATGCGGCGGTCGAGATGAGCACGATGAATCCGTACCGGAAATCATCGGAGTACCCGTGGCGATCGAGGTACTCACCGAGCGGTATATCGGCCTGCTTGCGCATGAAATGGCGAGGCGACTCTTCCAGGAATCGCTTCGCCTCTCGCCAGAGGTGAACAAAGTCCTGCGGGTAGAGCTCCTTGACCTGATCCTCCGTCAACTCGAAATCATCGGATACATAGGAGGTCTGACTGTCCAAGTCGAAGAAGCCGAACTTCCCCGGGTGCCCCTGGGTGGCCACGCCCAAGTCAGCGAAGAACTTCGTCAGCTTGGGGTAGTGGGGCTCGTTGAAGACGATGAACGCCGTATCCAGACCGAGAACTCGACCTGCGTCCTCGACCTCGATCGTGTTGGCATGACCGCCCAGCCGGGGTGCCTCCTCAAGAAGTGTCACCTGCACTTCATCACGAAGGTGGTAGGCAGCCGAAACGCCAGCTACTCCACCTCCTACGACCGCCACTCGCGCTTTCACAGTCCGCCTCCGACCGAGATATCGACACCAACTGGGCTCGTCTCGATGTAGACAGAGAGGGGATGCTCATCCCAGATACACCGGAGGCGCAAGTTTCTTCTGCCGATTGAGCTCCTGCTGGGTTCCCCCATCACCTTCCTTGTGGAGCCCAGTTCGGGCTCGTGGCCTCCGGGGCCGGTAAGGCTTGTTGCCCCTGTCCTTGATGATTGGGGGGCTGTCGCAGGTCCCGGTGGCACAGGATGGTCGCTGATGGAAGCGTGTCCGCCGAGAGGCAGGGCTGCGTAGTGCGGCTGCCGATGTCCGGTGCCCGGTTGTGACTCCGGGGAGGAAAAGCCCAGTGACCAGCAACGACTTCACGTTGATCGACGGCGATCCCCAGCTGCTGTGAGTTGGGGGTGTGGTGGCGGTGGTTGGGTGTCATTGGTGAGTGACAGCTTTCTGGCCTGGTAGAGCGTGGTTTCTCGTTTTCTGGTGGCTGTCATGGGGTTGAAAGTTCCTGTGTTCGGGGTGGCCTGTTTGGGCTGTGCTGGCGGGTATGGCTGCTCGGTTGGGTCGTGGTGTACGTGGTGAGGCAGCGGTCCCGGCTTCGGGTGCGGGTGCGGGTCGTGGTGTGGTGGTTCGGCGTCTGCTCGCGGTGGACGAGTCGGGGGCCGTGTCGCGGTTGCATGTGAGGGTGGCGGCTGAGCTGGCTGGGGTGTCGGAGCGGACGGTGTGGCGCTGGCTGGCGGAGGGGCGTGCGGGGCGGATCGAGGGGCGGTCGCGGCGGGGCGGGTTCGCGGTGAGCGACGAGCTGTGGGCGGTGCTGGCGGAGGTGGGTGGGAACGTCTCGGCGTTGCACCGCAGGCTGGAGCAGGCGCGGACTGAAGGTTCGCTGGGGAGGTGCGGTGTGACGCGAGTCCCGTCGGCCTCGACGCTTCAGTGTGTGGTGCGCCGGGATCTGCTGGCGGGGCGGGTGTTGGAGGTTGCGCGGCCGGCGCGGGGCGGGGTCGTTGCGGATCGCTATGACCAGGTTCTGGCTGACCTTCGGCTGACGCGTTGGGCAGGCGGCCCGCCGGTTTTGGACGGCGTCGAAGACAGCGCGGTGGAGCCGGTTGTCGACCCGGATGGCGAAGGAGACGGCACGGGTCGCAGTGGGGTGCGGTTCGTGCCGGGTGCCCGGTTGGTGTCGACGGCTGCGGTGGCTTCGGTGGTGAAGGCTGTCGGGCATACGGTCGCGGCGCGGGGGATCGTTTGTGTGTTCGGTGATACGGGGGTGGGGAAGACGGTGGCGGTGCAGCAGGCGCTGCATCTGCTGCCTGATCGGGTGCCGGTGTGGCGGGCGGTGGCGGGGGTGAAGCCGGGCCTTTCTCAGATACGCGCTTCGCTGCTGGAGGCCATGGGATTGGCGGCGGGGTCTTGGTCGCACCGTGCGCAGCCGGCGGACCGCGCGCTGGCACAGGCGCTGCGTCGGCCGGGGGTGTTGTTCCTCGATGACGCGCAGCGGCTGTCTCCGCCGCTGTTGGACTATCTGCGGTTGCTGTGGGACGAGCCGGGCACGGCTGCGGCACTGGTGTTGTGCGGGGCGGGCGCGGAGCGGGTGACCGCCCGGGCGCCGGCGCTGCGGTCACGAGTGCTGACCTGGCATCAGACTCCCGCTTTGGAACAGGCCCGGCTGATCGAGACGCTGCGCCTGTTCCACGAGGTGTGAGAGACGGCCGACCCGGCGGATGTGGTGTGGGCGGACTCGACAGTGGCCCATGAGAACTTCCGCATGTGGGCGAAGATCACTTCTCACGTCTATGCCGCGGTCAGGCGTCGGAAGGACCCGCTGGCGGACCTTTTTTTGATCGAGCAGGCCTGTGCCCGGCTGGGCCCTTACCCGTGACCGGACCGTGGTGCGGCGCGGAAAGTGAGCGGATTCGGATACAGGGGCCGGTTTCATGATCAATTCTCCTGAGGCAGCCGCCCCGGCATGGCCTGACGGGTCCGTGCCGGTGCTGGAGGGTGCGGGGCTGGCCGCGCTGCGGGGGCCTGCGGTGCAGCAGTTGCTTCGGTTGCGCGGGCTGGGGCGGCTGTCGCGGGGGCATGTGCGGCTGGCGGGGGAGTGTCTGGGGGTGTCGGAGCGGACGGTGTGGCGGTGGCTTGCGCAGGCCGAAGCCGATCCCGGGACGGCGGCTCGCCCGGGTGCCAGGTCGGGGGATCGGTTCGAGGTGACAGCCGAGGTGCGGGTGCTGACCTGGCACCAGGTCCCTGGACTGGATCCCGAGCGCCTTGTGGAGACGCTGGCGATGTTCCATGACGTGTGGGAGGGCGCGGATCCGGCGGATGTGGGGTGGGCGGATGCCACGGTGGCGCGGGGCAATTTCCGTACCTGGGCGAAGATCACCTCGCTGTCCAGCAACTGCTGCGGTTACGGGCACTGGGGCGGCTGTCGCGGGGGCATGTGCGGCTGGCGGGGGAGTGTCTGGGGGTGTCGGAGCGGACGGTGTGGCGGTGGCTTGCCCAGACCGAAACCGAACCCCGCATGGCGGCCCGCCCGGGCGCGAGGCCCGTAGACCGGTTCGAGATCGGCGCCGAGGTACGTGTACTGCTGGCGTACTGGCGAGGGACCGCGTCGGCGGTCCACCGCCAGCTGGTGGCCCGCGCCCGCGCCGCGACCGGTGGGCCGGTCACCGAGGTACCGGGTGGGGCGCCGGTGGAGGCAGTGCCTGTGCTGGATCCGGTGCCGTCGTTGTCGACGTTCCTGCGCGCGGTGCGCCGTGACCTGACCGCTGGGGAACGCGCTGCCCTGGCGCGGGGGCCGGAGGCGGCCCGGACCCACGACGTATTCGGGCGACGGCCCCGGGTATGGCGGAACCACACCTGGGAGGCCGACCACGTCCAGGTGCCGCTCCTGGTCGACGCCGACGGGGAACTGGTGCGCCCGTGGGTGACGTGGTTCATCGACGTTGCCTCGAAGGCCATCACGGGTACCGCGGTCACACCCGGCCATCCGTCCAGAGCCTCGATCCTGGCGGCCCTGCGCGCCGCGGTGCTGCGCACCGGACCGTACGGACCGGCGGACGGTGTCCCTGAGCACGTCCGCGTCGATCGGGGCCGGGACTTCCTGTCGAAGACGGTCCTGGGCGCGTTCGGTGTCCTGGACACCAAGGTCGAGGATCTGCCCGCCTACAGTCCGCATCTGAAGGGCACGGTGGAGAACCTCAACCGGTGTGCCGATCGCATGCTCTTCGCTGTCCTGCCCGGCTACACCCTCACTCCAGCGCCGCGGCGCGCCAAGAAGAAGACCGAATCCGACGAGCCCCCGCCGCTGACCTTCGCCGAGTTCACCGCCGAGGTACTGGCCTGGTCGCGCTGGTGGAACACCGAGCACCGCCCTGCCGGTCTTGCCGGCCGCACTCCCGTTGAAGCCTGGCTGGCCGATCCCACGCCGCTCTCGGACATCCCCGAGGCTGCTTTGTGGGGTCTGATGCTGGAAGACGACGACCGGACGAGGAAGCTGACCAGCCACGGTGTGCGCTGGCGCGGCCGTGACCATGTCGGCGCGT
The DNA here is from genome assembly GCF_044453765.1 of Streptomyces sp. NPDC051636. Classification (NCBI taxonomy): domain Bacteria; kingdom Bacillati; phylum Actinomycetota; class Actinomycetes; order Kitasatosporales; family Streptomycetaceae; genus Streptomyces; species Streptomyces sp. NPDC051636. Next base: position 53,054 of record NZ_JBITDA010000040.1, read on the forward strand.
GGATGACAGGCCAGGCCGGCCGTAGCGTCCGGATCCGGCACATGCCTCACCACGATCACGAGATCGAGGTCTGCGACCCGGCCGGCCACCACCTCGGCACCGCCCAACTCGCCGACGCTGCAACCCTCGAGCAACTCGACGCCCTGCGCCGTACCCGCACAGCCAGAGCCCGCCGCCTGCGCGAGGGGGCGAAGAAGGCCGAGGCCCTGCGCCGCCAGCGCTTCGCACCGGCCACCACTCCCACGCCCGCGCAGCGCCTGGGCGCCGTCCCGGCAGTCGAAGCCGACCAGGAACTCACGACGGCCGCCCACACCGACATGGCCGCCCTCGCTTTACCGGACCTCATTCCGCCCGTCCCGCCGCCCGACGACTGGAACACCCCGGCCTCCCTGCGCCCGGCGCCCGGAGAAGAGAACCTATGACCAGCCAACTGCCGCCGCAGGAGACCGACCACTACACCCAGCTCCCCGACGCCGCGGTCGTCACGACCCGCGCGCTCCTGGCTGCCAGGGAGAACATCAACGACACGATCGAGGCCAGGGCGATGATGTGCCTCCACGGCCCGGCCGGCGTCGGCAAGACCCTCGCCGCCAACGTCTGCTTGCGCGAGCTCGAACACACCCGCGGCGAGGAGATCTGCCGGATCACTTTCCGTGCCCGCCCCACCGCCCGCGCGGTGCGCCATGAACTCTTCGCCACTCTCGGTCTGCCAGGCGAACCCCCTCGTTATCGTCCGAGTTCGACCGGCTGCTTCTGGACTTCCTCGCAGCCCAGCCGCGTACGCTTGTCGTGGACGAGGCCCAGTGGCTCAATCGAGAGACGTTCGAGTACTTCCGGTTCGCCTGGGATAACCCGTACACGCAGATCACGATCATCTTCGCCGGTGGTGAAGGCGCACACAGTGTGTTGCGGAAGGAACCGATGCTCTCTTCCCGCATCTTCATCTGGCAGCACGTCACCAGGCTCACCTTGGAGGAAGTTCAGCAGGTCATCCCGCTCTACCATCCGATCTGGGCGAGAACCGATCCCGCGGACATCGCCTTCGCCGACCGCCACGCGGCACACGGTAACTTCCGCAACTGGGCCCGGCTCACCGCCCACACCATGACCGCACTTGAACGGACAGGCCGAGACCACCCGGACCAGGAAGTGCTCCGCTGGGTCTTCAGCAGGCTGGGCAGCTGACACCCTGGCAAGCGAGCAACTCGCCGATTGCTCGGGCGCTGTGCAGGTTCATTGGTCGGCGAGAGCGGTGACGCAGGAGCGGCAGGGAAGCCGTTGATCCAGAATGAATCCGAGACTTATTTTGAAACAAACATCTGAGTGTTCAACCCGGAACCACAGTACCGGACGGACGCACCCCCAGCCTCTTCTCTCCGAAGCCGCTTCTGGCCCATCGTCACGCCCCCCCATAAACCACCCCAGCGGTCCATGCTGCTGCGCGGGCCGGAGGCCCGTTTGGCCGCGCGCAGCGCGGCCGAGGCTGGAGCGCAGCGGAAGCCTCCAGCCGGACGGAGCCCAGCACCG
>NZ_JBITDA010000041.1:0-53089 GCF_044453765.1 Streptomyces sp. NPDC051636
CCTCTCGCCGCGTCGCTTAGCAACCCGATACCCAAGAGGCGTGAGCATCTCCTTGTGGCCACTGAAGCGATGCAAATCAGGTGAAAACGACCTCTTAGCGCGGACGTGAGCGGTGTCGAGGACGACGCGGGAGACGTCGATGAGGCCGGCGTCGTCGAGCCGGTGCAGCACACCTCGTACGGGTGGGCCCAAGCACTCGCCCAGGCCGGTTACGACGTCTTCATGATGGACCTCCAGGGCTCGGGCAGGTCGCCGCGTCCCAGGATGGAGGACCCCTGCAACGTCAATTCCAACCAGCAGAGCGCCGTCCGACCCCCGCTCCTGGGTCCGCGCGACCCGAGCTACCCGTTCTGACTGACCAACTCCAAGAGCGACCAGGACGAGCTCAGCACCGTCGTCGAGTACATCCTGACCAAGCGCAACGTCTCAGAGGTCGCCTTCATCGGCTGGTCCGCGGCCGCTTTCGCGTGGGACCGTACGCCATCAAGAATCTGGCAAAAGCGGAAAGCCTGTTCCTGCTCGCCCCGATCTTCCCGCCCCTGGGCCCCATGAACCCGCCGCCCTCGTTGCCGGTGCCCGGCTTCACGTGCTCACGCGCAAGGGCCTCGAAGACGGCTGGACCAAAGAGGTGCACTGTACGAACCAGCGCGAACCCGGCATGGTCGACGTCGTATGGAGCGCCCTCATGGACAACGACCCGATCGGCCGTACCTGGGGAGAGGCCCTGTCGACGACGGGAAGGCCCGTGGGCGTCAGCCGGTTCTGGAACTTCCTGACGTAGGGCTGGAACAACACCACTGCAGGGCAGGGTGGTGTCCTCGGCGGAGACGTGCCCGTGCTGATCGTGAACGGAGCACGACAAGACGGCCAACACGACACCGCCCAGCTCCAACCCCGCGCTCGACTTCCACGTCCCCGCGCTCCACGACGCCATCACGGGGCCTCACAAGTTCCTGATCACGGCGGAGTGCGCCGGTCACTCGATGCCCTGGGAAGGGCAGCACCGCAACCTGCACAACCTGTCGAAGCACTGGCTCAAGCACACCAAGGTGGACAGCAAGACCCAGGGCCGCTTCGACATGGACGAAAACGGCGTCATCAGCCCGGAACCAGAAGCTTCGGACCCTTTCTGGTGTCCTGAGTCAGAGGTTCGTCGCTGGTTTGGTGCGAATCGTCGTGGACCGAAGATCCCGCCGTTGTCGGTAACAGATGCCCAACGGGCTGTGCTTGAGGAGCGGATGCGTCACCGCCGCGTCCTGGCTGACGCGGTCCCACTCCGCGAGCGCATTCGGCTGGGTCCACGCCGGAGCACAGCCAGAACGAGATACCTGGGTGCCGGAGATCGTAGGGCCGTTTGGCCAGGCCGGAGGCGAGCTCGGTGCGGGTGAGGACATGCTTCCGCGCCTGCGACCCCGTCTCAGAACTGCCCGGCGTCCAGGCGGACGTCACGGATCTGGACGCGCTCGCCCGGGCCGTCGACGAGGCGGCCGAGCAGATGGGCGGGATCGACCTGCTGGTGGCCAATGAGGCCGTTTCACCTTGAAGTTGCAGGTCACGGGGTTGGTGTGGCCCCGGGGTGGGGTGTTCGTGCTGGCTGGATGCGTGATCGCGGGCGGGAGATCGTCTGTCACCGTCGAACTTCGCTGTTCGCCAGGACGAGTAGGGCCCGCAGGAGCGTGGTCGCGTGACGGGCGTTTATCCGGAGCTTCGAGACGATCCGCCAGGTCTTGAGGTTCGCGAATCCGTGCTCGACTGCGGCGCGTTCACGGTTGAGCAGGCGGTTCGCTTCCTTCTCGGCCGTGGTGAGGCGGTGGTTCCGGGTCGCCTTGCGGCCGGTGATGATCATCGGGTTGTCGTCGGGTTCGTCGTCCACGCCGACGAAACCGAGGTCTGCCAGCGCACCGGCTCCGGCTCCGGATCCTCGCCCTGACCGACGACAAGGGCAACCTGATCTGGATTTCGGCGGCCAGGCCCGGCCGCTCCAGCGAGATCACCGCCACCCGCCACGACAAGATCGCTGGGCATCTGCGAATGGCCTGGGGAACTGGCCACCGCCGAGCTGAAGAAGCTCCGCTACCGGCTGCTGCACGTCGCCACCCGCCTCACTCGCGGCGGCCGACGCCTGCGCTTGCGGATCTCGGCGACCTGGCCCTGGAGAAACGAACTGGCCACGGCCTTCCATCGCCTCGCCGCATTGCCCCGTCCCGCCTACTGACCGGCAACCCTGCCCGCCACGACCCGAAGGACCCTGGAGAACACGAGCACCGCGCCGGGACTCCGCCATGTCCGAACACTGAAATCGCGTCGGTCACCCGACAGTTGCCCCTCAGCGACGCCTCACCGCCCCAACCGAAACGGCGAGGCTAGGCTCATCGATCCGCTCCCCCATGTGACACTGGCGTCGCCCTGATCATCTTGATCATCCGACGACCAGAGGGGGAGATTCTGGCGTGCACTGGCACACTCCGACTTCAGGACTGAGACGACGGCTGTTGGCGGCCGTGGGCGGAGGAGCGCTGCTGGCGGGGCTGTTCGCCCCGGCGGCGGCGTTCCGGCCGGCCGGCACCGCCGAGGCGGCGCCGCGCACGGCCGCCGTCGCGGAGACGGTCCCCACGGCGTCACCCGTGGCGCAGACCGGACCCCGCAACATCATCAAGCGGCTTCAGGACACCTACATCACGAACAGGGACACGGCGGACCACTCGCAGGGACATCTCCTGCACGTCGGCACACCCGACAACGGGGTGACGAAGTACCGCGGTTTCATGCGCTTCGACGTCTCCAAACTCCGCGGGGCGCCGATATCCCGGGCCACGCTGCGCGTGTACAACTCCTTCGTCTCCGACTGCGCCGCCAAGGCGTGGATGGGCGTCTACCCGGTGACGCAGCCCTGGGACCAGTCCACGATCACCTGGGCCAATCAGCCGACCGTCGGCGCGGGCAAGGGCACCTGGTTCGGTCTCGGCCACCCGGACTGCCCGGACATCCCGAACAAGTACAACCCTTCGGCGTCCAACGGGATCCAGCGCATCGACGTCACGGACTGGGTACGGGCCTGGGCGAACGACTCCTCGTTCCCGAACTACGGCATCCGGTTCTCGGCGCAGGAGGACGTCAGCACCGGATACAAGGACTTCTGCTCCATGAACCCGCTCTCCAGCGACTACGCGTGCAACGCCGCGTACAACACCCCCACGCTGGAGGTCGAGTTCAACACCGGATCGACGCCGATCCTCTCGGGCAACGCGTACAGCGATCCGAACGTCACCTATCCGCAGCCCCACGCGTCGCTGGAGTTCCTCGACTCCACCGACCCGGAGGTCTGGCCGGCCTCGGGCCCGTACCAGCGGTGGATCCCCGACGCGTACCACTCGGTCCTCGACCCGAGCCTCAAGGGGGACAGCTGGGGCGGCGGCACCTCGCACAAGCTGCGGCCCGGCGGCACGTACGGCGGAACCGTCCTGGTCACGGCCGACCGCGCCAGCCAGTTCATCGGCGTGATCCCCTACCCGGCGCTGGCCGGCTACCACTGGGCGATCAACGCGGGGATCACCGGCATCCACGGCGTGGAGATGCTGCCGGACGGCACCGTCGTCGCGGCCTCCGCCGACCATGTCTTCGGTCAGGACGAGACCGGCAAGAACATCGCGGGCGGCCTCGCCGTCTACTCCAAGGCGCAGGGCACTCCCGGCAACTGGAGCGCCACGCCCGTCCAGACCAAGCCCCTCGCGGGCGCGCACGAGGTGCTGTACGACCCCGGCACCAGCTCGCTGTGGGCGATCGCCACCGACGTCCTGGTCCGCTACGACTACGCGGGCGGCAGGCTCGGCACGGCCCACACCTGGCGCCTGCCCGCGCAGGCCGAGGGCAGCCCGGCGTACGGCCACGAGCTGACCCCCGTCTACGGCAACCCCGACCGGCTGTGGATCGGGTCCAACGGCGGCATCGTCCAGTTCTCCAAGAGCGGCGCCGTCGACTGCTACGACGACACCCCCGGCACCTGGCCCGTGCCCGCCAAGGTGGCCGAACTGCCGGACGGCCAGAACCACTGGTGCACCAATTACGCGAACCGGGCCGAGGTCACGCAGCGCCACATGATCAAGAGCGTCGGCAACGACCCGGCCACCGGTCGTGTGATCTCCACCTGTTCCCAGGCCGGCTGCCCCGAGATGCAGAACGCGCCGGGCACCAACTCGTGGGACACGGCGTACATCCGCTTCACGCCCACCAACGGTCCGTCCACCCTGGAGTACGTGAACGTGACCGACGACCGCCGCTACAAGGCGACGTGGGCGGCACCCGCCTACCAGTGACGGATCGCCGGCCGCCGGCTCCCGAGGGGGAGCCGGCGGCCGGCGCGCGGGGGGGCGAAACCGTGGGTCCCTACACCATGCAGGGACCGGTGATCGGCGTGGTGCCGACGTAGAGGGCGCCGAACTCGTTGATGTCGACCGTGGTGCCGCCCCCACCGTAGGTGTTGCTGGCCCACACGGCCCGGGTGCTCCAGTCGGGGTACATGACGAAGTTGCCGTCCTACTGGTAGCCGACGTACGTCCCCCCGGCGTACTGGGTGTTCGACGCCCAGCAGACCTTCCGGCCCGTGGCCTCGTTGTGGTATTCGACCAGGTTGCCGTCGGACTGCATCACCAGGGTGAAGAGCCCGCCGGTCAGGGCGCTCCGCTGGACGTAGTCACGCACGGAGGTACTCGCCCTTGACGAGGTGGTCCCCGTAGGCGTGCGCCGAGGCGGTGCCACCGGCTCCGCACACCGCGGCGGCGGCCGTCGCGACGACGGTGAGCGTTCCCGTGACGGCACGACGCAGTCGAGTGACATCTTGTCCAGCCAAGGATGTGGGTGGGGCGCCGCACAGGCGGCGGCCGGCCTCCCCGCGAGGCCGGCCGCTCCGTGCGACACCGGGTCCCACCACCCTTGCGAGCCGTACCAACACCCGGCCAACGGGCCGCCCCTGCCCCGTGCGCGAACCCGAGGCGCCGTGGGCGATCGGGGACCGCTCACCCGCCGCGCGACGGGCGGGCCGGTGTCCTGGTGCCGACGCGGGCGCGGACGGCCTCGACGGCCTCCCACTGTTTGGTGCCCAGGAAGGCCAGGGCGGCGGGGAAGACGCCGCCCTGCTCCTTGAGGATGTGCAGCCTCAGCAGGTCCAGCGCCCCGATCAGCCGGTCCGGCCACGCCGGGTCGGCCGGGACACCGGTCGCCGCCTCGCCCAGCACGGCCTCGATACGGCGGTGTTCCTCCTCCAGGGCCGCGATCTTCTCCGGGAAGTCGCCCGCCATGGCCGGGAACAGGCCGTGCTCCTCCACCACGGTGTGCGGGGCGAGTACGGCGGCTATCTCCCGGGCCACCTCGGCCACCCGTCCGGCGTCGCCGGCGCGGCGGGCCTCCCGGGCGTGGCTGATCAGCGTCACGACCTCGTCGTGTTCCCGGGTCAGTTCCTCGATCGCCGTCACCGACTGACAGCCGTAGTACTCGCACATCGGCTCCGCTCCCCCGTCAGTGCTGCCGGACGGGCGTCCGGTGGGCGACCGCCTGGCGCACCCCGGTGCCGGTGAAGGTGAGGGCCGCCGCGGCCACCGCCGCGAGCAGGAGCAGGCCCACGGCGTACGAGCCGTAGTTGCCGTACAGCGACCCCCTCACCAGCGGGGGCACGAAGCCGCCGAGCCCGCCCGCCGCGCCGACCACGCCGGTGACCGAGCCGACCTTGTTCGCCGGGGCCAGCAGCGCGACCAGGGCGAAGACGGCACCGCTGCCGACGCCGAGCGCGGCGGCCATCGCCAGGAACGCCACCGTGCCGGACGGGGCCAGGGACGGCGTGAACGACTGCGCGAAGGCGTCGGCGAGGACTACGCCATCGCCGCGGTCAGCACCCGCACCGGGCCGACGCGGTCCGACAGCCAGCCGCCGACCGGGCGCATCGCGACCGCCAGCAGGACGAACCCGGCCATCCGGTTCGCCGCGTCCGCCTGGGCCAGGCCGTAGCCGGTCTTCAGGCACGTGGGCAGGTAGACGGAGAACGCCACGTAGCCGCCGAAAGCCACCGCGTACAGCGCGGACACCTGCCAGGTGATCTGGAGCTTCAGGGTGGCGGCCAGACGGTGGGCGAGCGGTTCCGTGGGCACGGTCCGGCCGGGGGCGTCGCGCAGCAGCAGGGCGGCGGCCAGCGCGTACGCCGTCAGCACCGCGGCGGTGATCAGGAAGGGGTTGGCCATGCTGTGCGCGTCGACCAGCGAAGCCTTGCCGCTGGCCTTGATCGCCCAGGTCGCCTGAGCCCGGGAGAGGCGGCAGTAGCCGTGCTTGTCATCGCTGGGACCTGCCGTCGGCAGCCAGCGCACTCGCCGACGGCGTGTTGCTGGCCGTAGGTATAGCAGCAGCGGCAGAACCGGCCGGGCAACTGCCCCGAGGCGAAACAGCCCGAGCAGGAAGCCGCGGCTTGTTCTCACTGATCTTCCCCATGCTGATGGTGAGGTCACATCGGCGGCAGCGAACGGCCGTCGCGGCGCTTGGGCACGACCGCCGGGGTCACCACCGAGCCGGTCGTGGCCTCCTGAACGCCAGCCTGCTGACCTGGACCCCTGACCTTCCCGGGCTCGGGAATCAGCAGATCGCCGATCTCGCAGTCGAGCACGACGCAGATCACGTCCAGGTCCTCCAGCTTGAGGGAGACCGGCTGGCCGGACCACAGGCCGGACATCTTCCCGGCCGAGATCACCAACCCGTGCTCGGCCAGGCTCCGTTGGAGCTCGGACGCCTTCCAGATGCCCTTGTTCGCGGCGGTCAGCCGCAGGTTCCACTTCATCCCATCAGTCCTTCCGGCCGCTTCGCGGCCCGCTGCTGCCCGGCCACCCAGGCGTCCTCGACCCGGGTCTGCTGAACGTGGATGTACCGCATCATGGTGGCGATCCAGGAGTGCCCGAGGACCTCCCGGATCCCGAGCAGATCAAGACCCCCGAGGTAGAGCGCAGAAGTGCCGCACGACGTGCGGCGTGAGCGTGTCGGACCAGCCGGGCAGATGGGCCTTCGCTGCGGCGGCCAGACCGTTGCGCAGGGCGTCGTCGCCGACGCGGCGCGAAGAGCCGTCGGTGTTCTTGCGCTCGGAGGGGAACAGCGGGGCCCCGGGGCGGGTGTGGTCGTCGTCGAACTGGCCCCAGACGTCCTCGATGAACCACCGAGCGTGCGATCGGCGCCGTTGATCAGCGGCACCATCCGCTCACGCGGGCCCGAGCCGCGGGCGCCCTTGCCGTGACGCACATGAAGCTTGCCGAAGCTGCCCAGGTCCCACTTGATGTCGGCCAGGTCGAGTTTGCAGGCCTCGCTCACCCTGAGTCCGACTTGCGACATCAGTTTCGAAGCGGTGTAGTTCCGCCGGTGGGGGCGAACTTGCGGCAGGTCGCCAACGCGCCGCCCCAGCCGGTGAACAGTCTTGATCTCCGGCTCGGTCGGCGGAATCCGCAAAGCCGCGTCCTTTGATCCCCGCGGCCGGTTCATCTCGTCGATCGGGCACTCGACGACCCGACCGGCCATCCGGTGGATCTCGACCTTGTGCCGCAACTCCAGGAACAGGAAGTACGTGGTCAGCGCCTGCGCGCGGGCCAGCCGGGTGCCGCTCGGCGAGCCCCGCAGCACCTTCCCGAAGTACCCGTCGCGTCAGCTGGCTCCGTATCCCACAGCGGCCGGCCGAACCAGGCCCGCATCTGGTCCAGGTGCCCGACGTCCCCGCGGATGGTGCCGTCCGCCAGCCCCGCCGAAGCTCGCGCGAGCACGAACCCGGCAAGCACGTCGGTCGCGAACTGCTCCAGCTCCTCCGCCGAGACCGGATCCCGGAACTCCCGCAGGTCGCGTACGGCTGCCAGCGCCAACCCGAGCCTCCTCACCTTCACCCCGATCACAGATCGATCGGACGAAATGAGAACGCCCCAAGAATCCTGAAGTCACGTCACCGGCTCGAAGAACATCCCAAGGAGACAGAACACCCTGGCCACGGGGCAAGGACTCAGCAGGGCTCTGAGGAACTCTCGGGAGGGAGACCCGCACCGGCGCCCGCACCTGCTCGCCGCTGCACCACGGTGCGGCAATGCGGGGCTACGTGATCTGATCGGTGAACTGTTACACCTGTGAGCCGTCCGACGGACCATCCGTTCAGATGTGCCCGGCACCCCGCCGCGGCCGCACGCCCCAAGGACCAAGGACCAAGTATGAGCGACCTTTCGGCCCGCACCGACCACGGCAGTGGCCAGAACCCCCTGCGCAGCGTGTACCTGCGACTGGTTGCGGAGGAATCGATACCCGAGGAGGCACGAGGGCAGTTCAGCTACCTGCAACCGGTTGCCACGGACCTCCTGGCGGGCATCGTCCTCGACAGCCCTGACAACGTCCGCGTTCTCAGTGACCGCGACGTGGCCCTGGTCGAGTGGGACGCCCTTGCGGCCGCCGCGCGTGCCAACTTGCTCAGCGAGCCGGTCAACTACGACAGCCTCGATCTTCCCGGTGGCGCGGTCATCCACATCCTCGGCCACCCGGAGTCGGTGTTCGCGGCCAGCAAGGTGCTCGTCTTCGATGAGGCGGTGCGGGCCGCCGACGGCCCCGAGATACCGGACGAGGGTGTGCTGCTGGTCGTCCCGAACCGGCACAACCTCGCGTTCTACCCGCTCACGGACAAGCACGTGGCCGAGGCCGTCAACGCCTTGGCACAGTTCGGGCAGGGCGCCTACGAAGACGGCCCCGGACGCCTCTCCCCCCGGGTGTTCTGGTGGCGCGCCGGCACCCTGACATCGATCACGCTCTTCGACCAGGAAAGCCGGACGATGAGGATCTCCCCGCCCGACGACCTCACGACGATCATGCGTCGTCTGGTCGGCGCCACCAGCTGAGGCGCGCCGCCTCGTACGGCCCGGCACGGCGACGGGGGGATGGGACCCGCCATACTCTGGGCCGGGCGGAGTTGTGTCTCAGCGCTCCCTACGTCGACGGTCGGGCCGCACGACCGCCGGAAACTCATCGGTGGAACTGACGCAAGACCGCGGTCCGCCGTCCGTCCCCCAGCTGCTCCTCGCTCCCCTTCGGCCAGGTTCTCGAGCGGAGCGGTGCTGCGGCATCTTGGGCTGCCTGCTCAGCACATTGTTTGCATGGTGCTGAGCAGACGCCGACAGTTCGTGACGGCGTCATAGGCGCCGCCCAGCGGCTGATAGCGGTACATGCTGTGGCGTGCGGACCACAGCCCCTTCCAGACTGAGGTAGGGATCATGGCGTCCGCACAATGCCACGGCCTCGGTGGCTGAGGTCGGGGATGGGAGGAGCGCAACAGTCGGCCGAGCTCGCGGTCGAGCACCGTTCGGTCGAAGTCGGCGTTGTACGCCAGGCAGAGCCGCCCGGACAGAAGGCTGGTGAGATCAGGCAAGAGCATGTCGAACGTGGGGGCGGTCGCCGGATCGCTCGCTGAGAGGCCGCGCATTTCTTTGTTGACCCGCGAGGCAGGCCACAGGGCTGCGTCGACGGCGCGGTGGTCGCTGCCGGGGTTGAGGGCGAGGAGGCCAGGAGTTCGCCGGCGACGCTCTTGCGGTTGGAGTCGACCCCGGCCGGAGGCACCCTCGATGGTGATGGGGCCGAGGAGCAGGACGGCCGGACCGGACGGTGTCTGATCCGGCTCTGCGGTATCCAGGGCCGGTACGGCGGGCGCAGGGATCGGGGCGGCCGGTTGGGCGTCGGGCGACTGGAGTAGAGCCGCAGACCGCCGTCTCGAGAAACTGCGCCTCGATGGTGTCCTCGTCTCCCCACTGGCCCGTAGGCGTGTGCTGGCGTCCGTCTGCAAGGTTGTGGGTGGCCAGTGCCGCTCCGCCTGCCCGGCGATGGCCTTCGATGGCGTTGCTGAGGTCGGGGGTGACTGGGACAGGATGGTGTTGAGTTCGGGTGTGTACGCCCGATTCACCAACTCGGTCAGGCGGTGTTTCAAGTTCGTGCCGCTGGTGAGTTCCAGCAGCATGTAGCCGCGTCCGGCCGTGGGCTGGGCGACGAGGAAGAAGTGGGACTGCTCCCCGTACTGGCCCAGGGCGTCCTGGTCGATCTCCTGCTGGAGGAGGGAGAGCGCGTCCGTCTCGCTCCCCTTGCACAGGAGGTGGTGGTGTGCCACTTCGGTGTCGGCCATGTGGTACTTGGTCTTGTCGCCGCGCCCGTAGTACCGGCCGTCGACCATGTGCGGTGCGGCGGCGCTGGCCGGGATGTGCACGATCAGGTAGCCGGTGCCGTCGTTGGCGGAGGCCTCGATCGCGTCGGTGAGGACGTTGAGCGGCGGTCGGCCAGGGAGCGTCGTAGAGGGCGGAGCCGTGCTGGTTCCGGAAATGGCCGCACTGCGCACACTCACGATTGGCCAGGTAGGAGGGTGCGGGCCAGTAGAACCACACGGCGTAGCGGGTCGGGTCGGTCATCGTGATCAGTCCCCCGGGGTACTTCAGGACCTCACCGCCACGCTCCAGCGTCCAGGCCGCGAGCAGCCGAACATACGCCACGTAAACGTAACTTGATTTCGAAACGACGTTCCGATTAGGTTCCATGCCGGAAACAAGTGACAGACGCGCACCGGCGGGAGCGTCGACGCGGGACGGCCACACCGAGAGACAGGGATCCGGTCATGACGCTGGTCAGCTATCAGCTGGACGGTCCAGTCGCCCTTATCACCATGGACGACGGCAAGGCGAACGCGATGTCGCTCCAAATGATCACGGAGCTGAACACAGCCCTCGACCGGGCCGAGGCGGATGGCGCGGTCGTCCTGCTCAGCGGCCGGGAGGGGATCTTCTCAGGCGGATTCGACCTACCAGTGCTCCAGGCCGGCGGAGACGATGCCATCGCCATGGTGGAGGCCGGCTTCGAGCTGGCCATACGGGCCCTGGCGTTTCCGCGGCCGTTGGTCATCGCATGCACCGGTCACGCGGTCGCCATGGGTGTGTTCCTGCTTCTGTGCGGCGACTACCGGGTGGGAGCGAGTGGCTCCTACAAGTTCACCGCGAACGAGGTGGCGATCGGGCTCACCATGCCGCACGCGGCGTGTGAGGTCCTGCGGCAACGGCTCTCCCCGGCGTACTTCAACCGCGCCGTCACCCTCGCCGAGACGTTCTCGCCGGACAACGCGGTGGAGGCCGGCTTCCTCGACCGCGTGGTCGATCCTGGACATCTCCAAACCGTCGCCCGCGACGTAGCCGACGCAACGGCCGGACTGGACCCGAACGCGCATGCGACAAGCAAGCTGCGGGCGAGACAGCACGCGTTGAACGCGATCCGGGCCGGCCTCGATGCCGACCACGCCGCAGTCCGGGGGCGGGCATGACCGGCGCGACCCCACGACGGCGGAACAGGCGCAGCGCTTCCAGCGTTTCCCGACCCGCGCGTCGTTGGCCCGCCGCACGGACAGGCCCGCTGCCGGGCCGGCGGCGAGACCGACCGGATCAGCCATCATGATGCCGCCCAGTCGGCCGGGGATTCCTCGCGCCGGAGCGGCGCTGCGGGCCCGCAGCCCGAGAGCGCGCCAGTCGACGCGGATGACATCGCCCCCGAGAAGCGGCCGAGGGAGATCGCCCGGCACCCCGGTCCGGTGACTGGACCGAACCCGAGGCGCATCCCCTCGTCCGGTGCCGGTGGTGCGCGGCACACCGCGTGCCCATGATGTCCAGCGCGATCCGCAATGACCTGCCGATAGGATCCGGCCGTGCCCAGAGCGAAGCAGCGAACCCCGGAGCTGCGGGATCGGATCCTGCACGCGGCGGTGGCGATGCTGGCCGCCGAGGGCGTCTCCGGATTCACCACCCGCAAGATCGCCCAGCAGGCCGAAACCTCCATCCCCGCCGTCTACGAGCTCTTCGGCGACAAGGCCGGGCTGGTCCGCGAGGTGTTCTTCGAAGGCTTCCGCCACCTACGCGCCCGCTTCGACGAGTTGACGGACACCGACGACCCGCGCGCCGACCTGATCCGGATCTTCGGGGTTCTCCGATCGTTCGTCCGGGAGAACCCGATCCTGGCCGAGGTGATGTTTTCCAGGCCGTTCACCGATTTCGATCCTCGGCCGACCGAGCTGCGCGCCAACCGTTCGGTGCGGGAGTACATCGTCGGACACGTGCGCCGATGCGTCGACGTCGGACTCATCGCCGGCGACGAGACGGACATCGCACACGTACTCCTCGCGCTCGCACAGGGACTGGCGGCACAGGAGACCGCGGGTTGGCTAGGCACCTCGAATGCCTCGAGGGACCGCCGCTGGGCGCTCGCGTTCCAGGCGGTGCTCGACGGGCTCACGACACCGTAAAGACCTGAGTGCGGGTTCACGGCCGCACGACACGTTCGGTCTGGTGTTGACCGTCCTCGTCACCGACGCGAATCATCGACCTGGAGCAGATCGGTCTCCTCCACCTGGACGGCGACCCGGACTTCGCCCGCCAAGGTGGAAGGTCCGGTTGGCCTTGTCCTCACGGATGCCGATGATCAGCATGCCGCCATCGACGGCGAACGACGCGAGGTCCCGGGCGAGTTCCTTGTTGCCGGCCTTGCCGGGATCCGTCTGCTCCTTCAGGTCGAGGTAGTGCGACTCCTCGAGGAGACCGCCGGATATCGCCGCGGCCAGGTCCCCCTCGCTCTTGGGGGTCCAGCGCGAGATCGCCGGGGAGAGGTAGATCCAAGTCAACGGCTGTCCTTGGAGGAAGCAGGAATCGTCCAGGTCGGACGTAGACGGAAGTATGCCGATCAGCACGCACAGCGTGCAGTCCGTTTTGTGATCGCGGCTTCGCCATGGCCTAGTACTCCAGCCGGACTTCTGTATTTCTCCTGGTCAACGGCTTGGCGGTGGGGAGTGTAGCGGGGGCTAAGTGTGCGTGGGGCGGTCTTGGGCTGACCGTCCCACCAACGGGTGCCCGCGCCGCATGTAGTGACAGCGCGGCGAGCAGTCCGTTGTCGTGATCCACGATGTACCGACGAATGCCTGGGACTTGGAACTCGAAGAACTCTTCCTGAAGACCGGAGCCCGCTTCTGCCGCGTGGAGGTCCGGCGGCGGATGCGGGAATTTGTCCGCGGACTGCTCGGCCCGGTGGGCCGCAAGAACAGCTGGCAGCTCGCCGAGTACGCCGGCCACGCCACCCCGCACGGCCTGCAGCACCTGCTCCCCCACAGCCGCTGGGACACTGATGGCCTGCGTGACGACCTGCAGACGTACGTGGCCCAACAACTCGGCACACCAGAAGGTGTGTTGATCCTGGATGACACCGGCTTCGTGAAGAAAGGCACCACCTCCGCCGGAGTGCAGCGCCAGTACTCGGCACGGCCGGGCGGACAGAGAATTGCCAGGTCGGCGTGTTTGCCGCCTACGCCACCACCCGCGGCCACGCCCTGGTCGGCCGCGAGCTCTACCTGCCGAAGTCCTGGACGGAGGACCGGGAACGCTGCCAAGCGGCCCGCATCCCCGACGACCGCACGTTCGCCACCAAGAGCGACCTCGCCCGCGACATGATCCCGCGCCCTGGCCTCTCCGCTTCCTGTGGCCTGGGTTACTGCGGACTCCGCCTCCGGGCAGGACTCCCACTTCCGGCGCTTCCTGGAAGACGCCCAGCTGTCCTACGTCGTCGCCGTCCCCAAGTAGCAGCAAGTCCACGGCCCGCGCATCGACCATCCGATCGCTCAGGCGCCGCCCGAGGCATGGCAGCACCTGTCGGCGGGGCCGGGAGCCAAGGGCGAACGTCTGTACGATCGGGCCGCCGCCCGCCTGCCGGCCGCGGCCGAGTCCGACGGCCACGAGGCGACCCGGCAGCGGTGGATGCTGGCTCACCGCAGCATCGGCAAGCCCGACGAGATCGCCTACTACCTCGCCTGCGCCCCGCTGGAGGCCACGGTCGCCGACTTGGTCCGCGTCGCCGGTTGCCGCTGGAAGATCGAGGAGTACTTCCAAAGCGCGAAGAACGAGTGCGGCCTGGACCAGTACGAGGTCCGCCGCTCCGTGGGCTGGTATCGGCACATCACGTTGGCCATGCTCGCCCACCTCTTCCTCGCCGTGATGGCCGTGCAGGAGCGCGAAAAGGGGGTCACGAGACCGACACACCCGACCTCGTGGACCTCACGCCAGCCGAAATCCGTCGTCTGCTGGCAACTGAACCCCGTCGCCATGCTGCACGCCGCGACCACGCGGTGAACTGGTCCCGATGGAGGCGCCGCCACCAAGCACGTGCCCGACGCTGTCACTACATGCGGCGCGGGCACCCGTTGGTGGGACGGTCAGCCCAAGACCGCCCCACGCACACTGAGCCCCCGCTACACTCCCCACCGTCAAGCCGTTGACCAGGAGAAATACAGAAGTCCGGCTGGAGTACTAGTTCGCGCACTGCACTGGGTGCGGACAAATCTGAACCGATCAGGGCGCAGCAGCGTGATCGGCGGGAGCGGGCCCGGGTCCAGCGAAGGGTCGCGCTCCGGCCGGCGGGCTGGTGCCTGCTACTTGCGGGACTCGCCGTCGTTGCGTGGATGACTGGGCCCCGGTAAAGAGCAAGGCGTCCGGCCGTCATCTTTGCCCGAGGCGCAGCTGCGTACTGGCTACTCGGTGTGCCGGACCGCCTTCTTCACGTCAAGCTCTACGCCGGCCCGCATCGCGCTCTGCTCTTTCGCGTGCTCGGTGACTGCGGCTTGTACGTCTTGGGCGAGGTCGCGCCATGCCTGCCATGCAGTCTCGTACGCGGGCGGGTCGTCTCGGTCGCGTAGGGCTTGGACGGTCGCGTGCGCCTGGTCGGCGGCGCGTTGTTTCTCCACGAGTTCTTCGAAGGTGTGTGCCACGTGCAGGGATCCTACGTGTCGACGTGGCGAAGACCCCGCCTCGACCCGCGAGACGGAGGCTTGGACGCGCAGCGCTACCGCCGCCACTCCTCGCGATAGCCGGACCGGTCCTCGTACACGACGGCGAGCGATCAGCACGCGTCGAAGTAGGCCATGTTGCCTCGGCCTCCCGCACGCTACGAGTCCTTCGAGACGACTACGCTTTGCGATTGCGATTGATCCCAGGTTGAGGCCCGCATCGCCAGGATTGACGCCAGCCCCCACGCGACCGTCTCTCGGTGCGTCTTCAACGCGGTCGCGACCTGAGCCTGACTGAGCCCGGCAGCCTCCCGCAGCCGCTTGCGCTCGGCAGGGGCCGGGAAATCGTCCTTGGCGACTTGCTCAGTAGCGCGTCCACCGCTTGCCGAGGAGATCACTGCTGAAGCGGCACGGCGGCTCAAGCGCACCTGAGGGGCCAGGGGCATGCACCGGCTAGTGCAGCGCAGGCGGTTACCCGCGGATCACCAGCCCTTCGACGCCAGGAACCTCCGTCCAGGAGGTCAGCCAGTCGTGCGCAGCCCGGACGTCGTCGGTTTCAGGGCACAGCGTCCAAGGCGGCGCGAGCGCGTACTCGGTGAACAACTCCTCCAACTTCGCGCGTCGACGTTCATAGGGTTCCTGGAACAGCTCCTGTCCCTCGACCTGAAGAAATATGGAAAGCGGAAGTGAACAGGTTCGTGGCGAACTTCGTCATCCGCATGGCCGTGCCTATCTGGTCGCTCGCGCTGCCTCCGCTGGCGACCAGCACGCTGTCGACCGGCTGTCCGCCGGTGAGCGCCATGATCTGTTCGTAGACGTCGCCCTTCTTGTAGTCGACCAGATCGGTCCCCCGTACTGCGTGGCGAGGGTCATCGTGTTGGATCGCGAGCCGACGGCGATGATGCGGCCGGCCCCTCGCAGAGCGGCTGCGGCCGCTCCCATCAGTCCGACGGGGCCAACGCCGAGCACGACGACAACCTCGCCGAACTGGATCTCCATCCGCTCGACGCCCGTGAAGCCGGTAGCGGCCATGTCATCGACCGACACGGCCTGGACATCGGTGACACCGTCGGGAATGCGGGCCAGGTTGGAGTCGGCGTCGAAGCACCTCACCAGTTCGGAGAACCACCCGCCATTGGTCGGATCGTCAGAGAAATAGGGGCTCTTGCTCTGGTGGAACTTGCCCTCTCCGCGCTGGGCCCGGCGTGGCGCCAGTCGGCCGGTCCGGCGGGCAGGACGACGCGGTCCCCGGGTGCGAAGTCGGTGACCTGGTCGCCGACGTGTTCGACGAGTCCGACAGCTTCGTGGCCGATCACCTTGCCCAAAGCGTTGGGGAGGTCATCGTCATCCAGGGGGCGAAGGCACTTCACGCAGGTCAGATGGGGTCATCCGTTGTCAGGCAAGTTAGGCAAGTTCGGAAACGTTTCGGTCGAAATGTATCCGCGGCTCTTCCTGTAAGGCGTCTCGACCGAAACGCTTCCTGGACTCCCGTTCGACTACGGCCGGCACCCGCCTCGACCGTGTGAGCCGCCGCTGCCGAGCGCGGTGGCAGGAGAGGCCGGAGTTGAAAGGCCAACAGCAACTGGCGAGCCGAGTGGGCAGTGCCGCCGCGTACCTGTCTGCGGGGATGCCGCCTGCCTGCGACTTTCAACGCTTCACGGCGTGTTATCCCCGGCGCCCCGGAGAGACCCCGTACGAGGGGGCCGCGGGCACGGCGGAACAACTGGGCGGCAAGACCACGGTGAAGCTGACGTACATGGGCCAGGATCACGGCCCGTAGGACCACCCCAGCTGCGTTGCGCCCGCCGCGGACGACTACCTGCTGAACGGCAAGATCCCCATGTACGGGGCGGGCTGCACCTGAGTGATGACGGTGGATACACTCCTGCGCCGGAGGGGATCACGGGGTGAGTGAGATAGACGAGGCGCCCGCGGAGCCTGGTTGGCTGCGCCGGGCGCTGTCGCACAGCAGGCGCGGCCCGTTGCTGCTGATATCCGCGCTGGTGCTCGTGCTTGCGGGTACCGGGCTCGGTACGTGGGCGGCGGACACGTGGCCGTGGCCGAAGGACCGCTACTGCTGGGGCGCCTGGGAAGAGGACAGCGGTCCGGACTTCCTCGGCGACGAGGCCTTCGGCGATGATGACGACGGGTCACGCACCGGCAGGGAGACGGCACCTACCCGCGAGCGTCCGACCGGCAGCTGCGAGGTCGCCATCGCCAGCGACTACAAGAGCAGTTACGACGGCGACAAGGTCACCACCGACCAGAAGGTGTCCGTCGAGTACGGCCCGGTCCCCAAGGCCGCGGAGGCCCGGCTCGCGATGGTCCAGGACGGTTTCCTGGGCGGTGACATGGTCCCTCTCCCGGACGGCCTGCCGGGCACGGTGAACGGGCGCGGTGGCCTGCTGGTGCTCCCGAAGTCGTGCGATACGCAGGACGGCCGGCCGACCGTCGTCACCATGCACGCGTCCGGCACGTACGCCAACGGCCCCTCGTACACCCAGAACGATCCAGCCGACCTGGGCGGCGCCCGGCAGGCGGCGGTGCTGCTCGTCGCGGCGGCCAACCGAGGGATGGCGGCGGCCGGTTGCGCGCCGCACGAGCCGCTGAGGGTCAGCTCGCCGCTCTACGACCTGCCGGGCAAGCAGGAGCGCGTCTTCAGCACCTCTGACGACGTCTGCGGCATCCGCGGCCTGCGCCTCGACACGGAGGACATCGAGTACCAGATCGGCGCGGTCACCCGCGACCTGCAGACGTGCAGTGTCCGTGGCGATCGCGACGGCGTGCCATACCTGGACCTGGCGATGGTCGCGCAGCCCCGGCTGGCCGCGGTGTTCGACGGCATCGCGGGCGAGCGGCCCGCGGCCCGTGACTGGCGCGGCACGGGCACCCTAGGCAAGGAGCACGCGATCGTACGGGCCGACTGCGCTGGCCGGCCCGTCATCTTCTTGATGGGCGTCTCCACCGACCCCGGCCACCTCGCCGTCTTCGCCAACGCGGTCGCGGCCCGCCTGGGCTGCGCCCCCATCGCCCCCAAGGGAGCCGGCCGGTGAGCAGCACTGCGGACGAGCCGAACCGATACGAGCAGCCCCTGCCCGCCGAGCGGGAACTGCTCAGGGAACGGCGCCTGCGCCGGTGGCACTGGCGCAGGCCGCTGCGCGGCCGGGTCCGGCCGCTGCTGGCCGCGGGTCTCGCCGGGATGCTGCTCGGCGCCGGCGGCATGGCCTGGCAGACGCAGGCCGGGCCGTTCGCGCCGGACGAGGTGTGCTGGGGCGCCCTGTCCCGCGACGACCTCGCCGCAACCTTCCGCGAGCCGGAGGACGTCAAGGCGGTCGAGGCTCCCGTGCTGCACGGTGGGCGATCCATGGACGGCCCCACCGGCAGTTGCCAGTTGACGAACAGCGACGGCGACGCATGGGCGCTCACCGCCCGGGTGCACCGACTGGACGACCGCAATGGCGACGACGGCAAGTGGGCCGACGAGTTCCTCTCCGCCCGTCTCACCCCGCTCGGCGGCGGCCTGCTGGGCATGGCCTCGGACAACCGCGCCTGGCTCGCCATCCCGGACGGCTGCCTGGGGCGCCCCGGCGACTTCGACGGGCCGACCGTCGTGGACATCGCCCAGGGCAGCTGGATCACCGACATGGAGCCGCGTACCAAGGAGCGGGACGGGATGGCCCGCATGGTCGTGAAGCTCGCCAACAAGGTCAGCGCGGACCTGGGCTGCACCGGCACGATCGCCGATCCGGTCGACCGCCTGCCGAAGGCCGCCCGCTACACCCGCACAGAGAAGCCGAACGCGCTCTGCGGCATCAAAGGGCTGACCCTGGGCAAGAAGCGCCAGCTGCACCAGTACCCCATGATCACCGACGGGCACGGCCCGGTGCGCACCTGCGACCGGAACATCACCGGCTCACAGCCGAAGCAGCGCCTGATGACCGTCGAGGACCCGAGGCTGGCCGGGATCTTCACAAGAATGGCGCTATACGAGGGCGACCGGGTGCGCTCCGCCGCCGGCTACGGCGGCCTCAGCCCAAACCTCGGCATCTTCCAGGCCCGTTGCCAGGCGGGCGAGACGGTATTCGTCGTACAGGCCAATGGGGACGGGGCGAGCGCGGACCTGCGCACCCTCTTCCCCCGCTATGTCGAGGCCGAGGCCGCCCGCCTCGGCTGCGGCCCGCTGAAGCTGAAACTGCCACGGCCGGGCGAGGGTCGCTGACTCCCGCCCGGCCGCCGTGCCGTAAGTCGCCGCAGATCCTGTCGGCCAGGGCGAGGCGGTGGCGGGGGCGACGGTGCTTCACCGTGCAAGCTGTACCGCAGACCAGATTGACTACGTCAAATGCCGCCGATTAACACACCGTGAAGCGTTGGAAGTCCCACGCCTGCCCGATTCGCGACCTTGTTTCGGCCGAAACAAGGTCGCCCAACTTCGGTTCGGGCGAACAGACGTTGGGGTCGGCACCTACGTCACGAACATGCCGTACGTGCCTCAACAACCCGCTGATATGTGTCAGGCACTGGCCCCTTGGGCCACATGACAAACATGCCTGACGATCAATCTGCACCGAGACAAAGAGGGAGCCGATGAGGTGCACGTCTGTTGTGCAGGTCGCCACCGTGGTCGGTCGGACCAGAGCGTCGTACGGTCCGATCTCCGGGACCGGGACCTCCTGCCAGTCGGCGCGCCCCTTCTCCTGGATGACGTAGCCCTTCACGGTGCCTTCCCTTCATGTCGTTCGAATGGGGGCCGCCCGCCCGGTGTCGGCCGGGCGGGCGGCCCCAGCCGGAAGTGATCCGCTGGCGCGGGCTAGCGGTCGATGGCGGCCATGTTCACCTCGTCGTGGCGCTCGCCCGCGGCGGGGGTGAGGTTGTTCAGCCGCTCCAGCTGGGCCGGGGTGAGCTCGATGCCGTCGGCGGCGGTGTTCTCCTCGACGCGTGCGACCCGCCGGGTTCCGGGGATGGGGGCGATGTCGTCGCCGCGGGTAAGAATCCAGGCAAGTGCGGTCTGCGCGGGGGTGGCGCCGATCTCGGCGCCGATCGCCTGCACCTCGTCGACGATCGCCAGGTTGCGCTGGAAGTTCTCGCCGGTGAAGCGCGGGTTGGTCTTGCGCCAGTCGTCGTCGGGGAAGTCGTCGACGGAGCGGATCTGTCCGGTCAGCAGGCCGTGCCCGAGCGGCGAGTACGGGACGAAACCGATGCCGAGCTCGCGCAGCAGCGGGAGGATCTCGTCCTCGACGTCGCGGGTCCACAGCGAGTACTCGGTCTGCAGGGCTGCGACCGGGTGCACGGCGTGGGCGCGGCGGATCGTTGCGGGGCTGGCTTCGGATAGCCCGATGTGGCGGATCTTGACCTCGGCGACGAGCTCGGCCAGGGCGCCGACTGTCTCCTCGATGGGCGTGTTCTGGTCGACGCGGTGCTGGTAGTACAGGTCGATGTGGTCGGTGCCCAGACGCTTCAGGGAGCCCTCGACGGCGGCCTTGACGTTGGCGGCGGTGCTGTCAGTGACGCCCGTGGCCGGGCTATCGCCGGAGTGGGAGACCAGTCCGAACTTGGTGGCCACCACGACCTGGTCGCGGCGGCCCTTGATGGCCTTGCCGACGACTTCTTCGCTGTGGAAGGGGCCGTATATCTCGGCGGTGTCGATGTGTGTGACTCCGAGGTCGAGTGCCCGGTGGATGGTGCGGATCGACTCGCTGTCGTCGAGTCCTCCGCCGGTGGTGTAGGTGCCGGCCATGGTCATGGCGCCCAGGCCGATGCGTGAGACGTCCAGTCCGCCCAGCGGTACGTGCTTCAACAGGTACTCCGTGGTGGTGTCGTGTGCGGTGGTCAGGCTTGGTCGGTGGGCATGACCCAGAGTTCGGCGATGGCCGTGTGCCGGGGGCGGGTCACCATGTAGGTGATCCCGTCGGCGATGTCC
This sequence comes from Streptomyces sp. NPDC051636, assembly GCF_044453765.1. NCBI lineage: Bacteria > Bacillati > Actinomycetota > Actinomycetes > Kitasatosporales > Streptomycetaceae > Streptomyces > Streptomyces sp. NPDC051636. The sequence goes on from NZ_JBITDA010000041.1 coordinate 20,748, forward strand.
GCGGGGACGAGGCGTTCGTGCTGCTCGTTGAACGGGTTGAGGATCTCGGCGTGGATCGTGTCGTTGTTGTGCGAGTTCGGCTCGGTGTCGACGGCGCCCGGCTCCAGTACGCCCACCCGCACGTGGCGGCCGGCCAGCTCCTGGCGCAGCGACTCGGTGAACCCGTTTACGCCGAACTTGGTGAGGTTGTAGACCCCGTAGTTCGCCCACGCCTTGCGGCCGGCGATCGAGCCGACGTTGATGATGTCGGCAACCCGGCGCGGGCCATCCTCGGCGGCCTTGAGCAGGTGCGGCAGGGCGGCGTGGGTGGTGTGGAGCAGGCCCTGGACGTTGACGGCGATCATGCGCTCCCACTCCTGGGGATCCGCGCCGACGACCGGGCCCAGCAGCACCAGCCCGGCGTTGTTGACCAGGATGTCCAGCCGCGCGAACCGCTCGACCGTCTGACGTACGGCTGCTTCGGCCTGGTCCCGGTCGGTGATGTCCGCCTCCACCGCCGGCGCGGTGCCTCCGGCCTCGATGATCTCGGCGGCCAGCGTCCGAAGGCGGTCCTTGCGGCGGGCCACCAGAGCAACGGTGGCGCCCTGGTCGGCGAGCTGGCGGGCGGTGTCGGCGCCGATACCGCTGCTCGCGCCGGTGACGAGGGCGACGGTGCCGGTCAGTTTCGAAGCCATGGGTCTTCCTTCTGCGCGGGGCAGGTGGTTCCACACCGTGCGTGTCACAGCTGGTGAGAGGGCCGTCGGCCTGCCAGTGCCATGATCAGTGCGGTGCAGCAGGCCCGCTATCCAGGCAACCATCGAGGGTTGCGCTGCGGAGGCCCGTACGGGGGCGCGTTCGTCCGGGGGTCCGGCAGTACCCCTTTCGCCGCCCGGCAGGTCCAGGGGTGCGCCGTACGGTGGATGCATGGACCGCAGCAGCGAGATCCGCGAGTTCCTGCGCAGCCGCCGGGCCCGGATCACCCCCGAACAGGCCGGCGTCACCCCCCACGCCGGGCCCCGCCGCGTTCCGGGGTTGCGCCGCGAGGAAGTCGCCCAGCTCGCCGGCGTCAGCGTCGACTACTACGTCCGCCTGGAACGAGGTCGCACCCAAGGCGTCTCCGAAGCCGTCCTAGACGCCGTCGCCCGCGCTCTGCACCTGGACGACACCGAACGCGCCCACCTCTTCGACCTCACCCAGCCCACCACGGCCGTGGCCCGGGCCCGCCGCGAGCGCCCCCTCGCCCCGCAAAGAGTCCGCCCCGCCCTCTACCGGGCCCTGGACGCGCTCAGTGTCCCCGCCGTCGTCCAGGGCCGGCGCCTGGACGTCCTTGCCGCCAACCCGCTCGGTTACGCCCTGTTCGCGGACTTCGCCTCCCGCCCGCACCGCGACCGGAACTTCGCCCGCTTCGTCTTCCTCGACCAGGCCGCTCCCGCCCTCTACGCCGACTGGGAGAAGGCCGCCCGCGACACCGTGGCGGCCCTGCGCCTGTACGCCGGACGCCACGCCGATGATCCGCAGCTCAACGAACTGATCGGTGAGCTGTCCCTGCACAGCGACGCCTTCCGCCGGCTCTGGGCCGACCACGACGTCCGCGCCCACACCACCGGAACCAAACGCCTCCACCACCCGGTTGTCGGCGACCTCACCCTCGACTACGTCGTCCTCGCCGCCGAAGACGACCCCGAGCAGAGCCTCGCCATCTACACCCCCGAACCCGCCTCCCCTTCCGCCGAAGCACTCGGCATACTCGCCAGCTGGACCAGCACCACCACGGCCGTGCCCACGCCGGAACAAACCGGCAATCCGCCCAGCTGACCTCATAGGCCGACTCCGCAACCAGGCCCAGTGGACGCGCCGTGGCGGCCGTGGAGGTCGGTGCCGTGCGCACCGGATGCCTGGAAGGTGACGGGGATATTTGAAAGTGGCTCTGTCCGCAGTTCCGTGAATCCCCAGGTCAGCAGCGGGAACGCGGGATCGTTTCGGCAGCGTACTTCCTGCCGTGGTGAGCAAGACAGTTGAGGATGTGCTGTTTCCCGGGATCGATGTGCGGGTGGAGGGCGTGAGCGACTCCTCCGGCATCCTGGTGGTGGAGGCGGTGTCGACGGCCCGTCCGGGCCGGTGCCCGAGCTGCCGCAAGCAGGCCCGCCGCGTACACAGCACGTATCAACGCACCCTGGACGAACGGCCGTTGGGCTCACTCCGGGTCATCGTCCGGCTGCGGGTGCGCCGGTACTTCTGCGACCGTGGGAGCTGCTCCCGCGCGACGTTCGTCGAGCAGGTGGCGCGGGGTTGTCCGCGCGCTACCGCCGTTCCAGCACCGGGCTGGTGGGCTGGCTGCGGGCGATCGCGATCGAGCTCGGCGGCCGTCCTGCCGCACGGCTGTGCCGCCGGTTGCGGCTGACCGCGGGCCGGACGCGGTTGCTCAGGCTGCTGACGGCGCCGGCGTGCCGGACCGTGCCCCGCGGGCGCTGGGGGTGGACGAGTTCGCCTTCCGTAAGGGCTGCACCTACGGCACCGTGCTGGTCGACGTCGAGGCCGGCCGGGTCGTGGACGTGCTGCCCGACCGTCCCTCCGAGACGTTCGCGGCCTGGCTGAAGGAGCATCCCGGCGCGGAGATCATCTGCCGGGACCGGGCGACCGCCTACACCAAGGCGGTCAGGGAAGCCGCCCCCGATGCCCTCGAAGTCGCTGATCGCTGGCATTTGCTTCAGAACCTGTCCGCCGCGGTGGAGAAGGCCTGCCACCAGCACCGCGACTGCCTGCGCAAACGCGCTGAGGAGGAGACGGTGACCGAGGCGCCCGAGGTGGCCCCGATGCTGTTACCGCCCACGGAACTGCCCCGCACACAGATCATCGAGCGCACCCGCCACCGCTACGAGGACATCCACCGCCTGTTGGAGAAACGCTGGACGATCAGCGCGATCGCCCGACGCCTGAACCTCGACCGCAAGACGGTCCGCCGCTTCCGCGACACCGACCTCGACCAACTGCTCGCCTCCGCTCGCGAACGCCGTCCCAACGGCGTGCTGGAGCCGTTCAAGGTATACCTGAACGCCCGCTTCACCGAGGCGCAGGGAGAGGTCAGCGGCACCCGGCTGTTCCTGGAGATGCAGGCCCGCGGCTACCGGGGACAAACAGCCAGCTCAACGCATGTAACGCCTGTCGCCGACCCCTCGGCCCCGCACAAGCCTCCGCCACGAAACGAACAACTGAGCAACAGCAGGTCACAACGGGGCAAGGTCAAGCACTGACCGGGATCCGGCCGGCACCCCCATGCGCCCCACGGATGGGTGATTAGTCGCATTGCGTCCGCAGAGCTACATACGGTTACGTGAGAGCTGTACAGCCAGGCGCGGCCGCGGTCTGGGAACAGAGGTCTTCGTCTTCTGCCATGGAGGTTCCCATGCGTTCGACCCATCACCTCTCAGCCAAGATCGCCGCTGCCGCGCTCGTGGTCGCGGGCACCCTGATCGCTCTCCAGCCCGCCGCCTCGGCAGCCCCCGCCCAGGCCACCACGATCGCCCACACACAGTCCACCGCGGCCGTGACCGGCTCAGTGAGTATCGGCCTGTCGACGGGCGGCACGATCACCGTTCCCGGCCTCAAGCTCTCCGCCGATACCACGCTCGACACCGGTATCCAGGTATCGGCAGTCGCCACGGTGACCAACAACACCAACGTCACCCTGGTGTTCTCCGGTGGCGGCAGCGCCAGCGTCACCGTTGCGCCCGGGACCTCGGCCAGCGTCAGCGCCCTGGCCGGCGGCACGCTGAAGATCGCAGTCGCCTAGCCGGCAGATCCCTCCGTTCGGCCCGAACCCCTCGCGCGGCAGGACAGGGAAGCGGCAAGGCCTCCGAGGGGTTCCAACGAGGCCTTGCCGCAAGCCCGTATCACCGGCACGTCGCACCATCCGAAGAACCACATCGACGTCACCCTCACTGCGCACGGTGCGCCCGGCCGCATACTCCATGAGCTGAGCGCGGGCCCGCTGCAGAACGCTCGCCGCTCCACCGGCGTCGACTGGGCCAGCGAGGTACGACTGCGCGTCGCTCGGCACAAGCCACACCGCGCGCAGTGAGCCCGCGGTAGAAGCGTGCGGCGATCTTCAGCCGGGACAGGGTGCGTTCCATTCGGGTTCGGCACGGCGATTACGGCGTCTTCCCTCTCCCCGCGCGTGCGGGGAGCAGCACGGCGACCTGCCCGTGGAGACCCAACGGGTGCCCCCCCTTTACGCCGGGCGGTGCATTCCGCACAGCCCGCCCATGGTGACGGGGGTCGCTTCATGACCGCTTTCACGCGCTCGGCGTGATCAGAGCTCGTCCTCTGGGAAGTCCTGGTCGGCGAGGTCGCTATCGGAGAAGTCGGCATCGCTCGTCCCCGGGCCGACGAAGAAGTCCTCCATGAATTCGTGCAGGTCCAGCTTCGTGGCACCGGCCGGGGCGGTGGGCCTGGTGCCCTCACCCATCCGCAGGGTCAGGACCAGCTTCTTGACCTTGGCGTTCTCGGCCAACTTGGCGAGGTCCACGTCGACCTCGGCCAGCTCACCGTTCTTGAGCGTGAAGTCCGCCGTCACCTTGGTGTCGGGGGCGTCCTTCAGGTCCTTGTCCGTCGGCAGCTCCATGCCGGGCGGCATCTCCTTCGCCAGCGGACGGATCTCGCCGAACAGCTCGGTGATCAGCGTGCGGAAGGGGGCCGTGGCGGTGATGTGCTCGGTGCCGTCCCCGCCGTCGGCTGTCTTGAAACTCACCTCGCGGGCGACGACCTCGCGGAGGGCCTTCACGAGTTTCTTCTGCGTCTTGGCGTCGAGGGACGGGTCGGGCGCGGGACTGCCCTGGGCCCCCTGGCCCTCGCCGGCGGCCTTCTCCATCTCCTTGGTGTCGAACTTGACCCACTTGCCCTCGATGACGTCCTTGAACGCCCCGGCCTCCGGAGGCAGGTCTTCAACGGCCGGTACCGGGCTGCCCATCATCTTGCCGATGGTGTCGACGTCGGCACGGACATAGGCGTAGTTGCCGATCAACCGGTACTCGGCGAGGTCGCCGTCCGGGCTGCTGATCTTCATGGCCATGCCGATGAAGTCCTTCTCACCAGACTCGTCGATCGGCTTCTTCGACTGCACGGTGACAGTGATCTTCGCGCCGCTGATCAGCTCGGCGGCGTCATCCGGGATTTCCTCGCCGGGCGCAGGCTCGGACTTGGCGTCCAGCGCCTTCAGGGACGTGACGTCGGTGTCCAGGTCGAGCTCGAAGGAGAGGGTGCTCTTCTTGCCGAGCTTCTCGAAGGCCCGGTCCAGCTTCTTGCCGGCGGAGAGCTGCTCCACCGTTCCGCAGGCGGCAGAGCCCGCGAGGACGGCACCGACGACGGCGGTGGCGGTCAAGGTCTTGCGTATGGCGCTGATGATGGTCTCCTCGTGAATCCGATCACGGCGTGATCGACCAGAAGACTCACAACCTGCCCACGAGGTTGCCCTGTCCGGCTTGCGATGTCGGAACAAATGTATGGCAGCCGCAGCGTGAGCCACTGCCATGCCCACCTGGGCACCTGGTGGCCCCATCAGCATGCGGTCGGATGGCTGCCCACGGTCCTGGAAAACTTTCTTCGTGGCCCCGGCGGTCGCACGGTTCGACCAAGGGCGCATACCCGCAGCACTGGTCGCCGTGCTGCTCCTGGCCAGCCGCGCCGGGAGCAGGCGTGGCGACCCGGGGCGACGGTGCTCGTGGGGGAGTTCTGTGCGCTGTTCGCGACCTCGGCCAGCGGTGGGACGAGTGGGGTGTGCCGGAGGGCCGTTTCCGATCGGCCCGAAGGGCGTGTACGACGGTGGCCTCGCGGTCGGCATCCTCGAGTGCTGACTGGCGCCGCCACCGCAGCACATCACAGCGGCCCGGTGGTCCCCTTCCCGGACGCGCTGCCCGCCAGCCACTGGCCCCATCCCAGGTTGAAGTCGGCGTAGCCGTTGTCGGCCGCGGCCTTGGCACGGGGCGAGCCGGTGACGGTGACGGGGTCACCCTGCTTGACCTGGCCGTAGAACCACTTGGCGTCCGACATGGACAGGTGGACGCAGCCGTGCGATCCGCGGGCGCTGCCGCTGCCCGGAGTGGGGTCGCCGGTCGAGTAGTGCACGTACGTGCCGGACTGGGTCAGGTGGACGTCCCACGGCAGCGTCAGATCGTAGTAGTTGGGGCTGCCCTTGTCGCAGCTGATGCCCACGCTGCAGGAGGTCATATGGACCTTCTCCTGCTTGTCGATGACGGCCATCGTGCCGTTCCACGTCGGATACTCGGCGCTGCCCGCGTTGATCGACAGGGTGCGTACGGCCTTGCCGTTCCGGGTCACCTTCATGGTGTGGCCGGTCACCGAGACATCAGCGCGCACGTCGTCGCCGATCTTGAAGTCGTGCGCGTAGCGGCGCACGCCGTAGCGTCCGTTGCCGTTGTTGACGCCCCTCATATCGACGTCGATCTTCACCTTCGTGCCGGAGGGCCAGTACTCCTCCGGCCGCCAGTCGGCGCGCTTGTCGCCGAACCAGTGCCAGGCACCGACCACCGGCTGCGAGGCGCTCACCTTCATGTGTTTCTCCACGGTGGCCCGTGCCTTTGCTGCCACCGGGTCCGTGAAGACCACCGAGATCGGCATGGCCACGCCGACCGTGGTTCCCGTCTGTGGGGTGATCGTCTCCAGCAGCATCGGCGGGCCCGCGGGCTTCGTCGGTGACGCAGAGGCGCCCACGCTCGGCTTGCCCGACGCCTTCGGGTCGTCCCCCCTCGCCTTGTCACTGCCGCCCCCACCGCAGGCACTCGCGCCCACCAGCATTGCTCCCGTGACAAGTGCGATCCCTATGCCGCTCTTGCGCCGCCGTCCCAAGACCTGCCCCGCTCTCTCGCTCCCCGGCCCTGACGAGCCCGGCTCCCTGTCAGACAGCGAGAGCGCGTGCCGCAGTTGCGTGCGTCGCGTAAAGCCTGTCTCAAAACTCGGCGCATCGCCGGACCGGGGACGACGAAGGGCGCGACATCGTCGCCTCCACGGGCCGCGTGAGACGCCGTGTGGTGGATCGTTTCAGCCGACGCGGGGGCGCTTCACCGAACAGTCGCCCCTTCCCAGCGCCATCCTACGGGGTCCGGCAGTCGCGCCCCCCGCGCCGACGGCTCCGCCGAACGCCTTGCCGCCTCCCGGCCGGGACCGCCTGCCCCCGAGCCGTCATTCTCGCTACGGGCGTTCCGGAAACAGCCCGGACGACTCCTCCGGCTCGCAGACGCCTTCCGTCCAGCTCACCCCGAGAGTCTCCGCGAGCCGCTCCAGCGCCCGTGGGCTGCGGCCATACGCGGTCAGTTCCCAGTCTCCCCACCCGGTGTCGTGCGCGACAAGCACGTCCGGTCCGCCGAAGTGTTCGGTACGTGAGCCCAGCTCACGCCACGGCAGCAGACCTGTGGGACGCAGCCGTGTACGCAGCCGCTCCTCGGTATCGCCAGTCAGCCCGTTGAGGCAGGCGGTCCAGCCGAGGGAGGCGGGCAGCCGGTGCACGGCCAGGTGCAGGAAGAACTCGGAGACCGAGTGGCTCTGCGGTTGCCAGCCGTCTTCACCGTCGTCGTCATGGGCGGCGACCAGCACCGGTGGGTCGGCCAGAGCGCTGCGGGCCGCCGGGTAACCCCACTCGTTGCAGTACTGATTCTCGGCCATGAACACACAGACCCGCAGGTCCTCGTCCGGCCTGACGAAAGCATTCTTCCGGGGCAGCCCTTCGGAGCCACCGTAACCCGACGGGTCGGGGCGGACGGTGGGCGGCCACTCCGGGTTGGTCCAGTACAGCCGTGGCCGGTCCACGAAGGAGTTGTACGGCAGGTCCCACCATTCGGCGAGCGCGGCAGGGACCGGCAGCGCCGGGTCCACACCCCCCGACGGCTCCTCGTCCGGGTCGTCCGCCGCCGGCGGTCGGCCGCTGGGCCGGTACCCCCACTCCTCCTGGAACTCGCGCAGCAACTCCCAGCGCGCCGTGGTCCCTCCCCGGCGCGCTCGCTCCAAGCGGTCGGCGAACAGTGCGTAGTCGATCTCTGTCACGGCCCGATGGTACGGAGCGCACACAGACACCCCAGAAGCAACCCCCCGGGGCTCTGTGCGCAACTCAACGCCCTATTGATCCCGAATGGTTTGGGTTCTGGGTCGTTGGTGTTGTGTGAGCGATCGGGTGGGGGACGCGCGGCATCACCCCCGACGCGGTTACACCACCACAGAGGACATGACCCACCCACTGCGTGGCGACGGCATGGTCCCGGGTCGGGACCAGGGTGCCGTCCACGATGAGGACGGTGTTCTTGGCGAACCGCTTGCGGGGTTGGAGCGCGAACATCGGCCCGAGGTGATCGATGACGCGGTCCGCCGACGACTTGGACACCCCGAACAGCGGGGCGAGCTGACGCATCGTCAAGTTTGTTCGCCAGTATGCCGCGACCAGCAGCGCCCGGTCCTCCAGCGGAATGCCCCACGGTCGGCCCTTGCGGACCGCATCCGCACCCTCGCGCCGCAGCAGTCCCACCAGCTTGCCGAACAAGCGAGGGCTCAGCCCGGTGAACGGGGCTATCCAAGACGGCTCCGACGCCGTGATCACACCAGCCACATCAAGACCATCTCATCCGCGACCAGCTGTCACAGGACAGCTATTAGGCTGAGCGGATCTTCGAACGCAATACGAGGAGGATGCGGACGGTGCTGCCTGCTTACACGGTCGAGGTTGGAACCGAACCGTTGGTCCGTCCGGCGCGGAACTCGGTGGGCGGCTGGCCCTTCCTCGACCAGGCCCAGGACTGGCCCGAGTGCTTCTGTGGTGAGCGGATGGCTCTGTTCTTCCAGTTCGACATCCCCTGGGACCTGGAGCCTTTCGGCGGAGACCACCTCCTCGTCTTTCACTGCCGTTCGCACAACGACGCGTCCGACCCCCAGTTTGCTGATGGCCGACTCGTACCGAAGTACTGGGACGCTCCGCAGCCGCCCTACCCGGCTCCGTTCTGGCGTGTACTGATTCAGAGCCGCGCGGCGCTGCCGGACCCGGAAGCCGAACCGTCCTTGTGCGCGCTGCCGCTGGCTCTGCGGCCCTTCGTGGATACCCCCCACGAGGGCGCCGGGGCCCAGACTTTCAAGGTGGGCGGTACCCCCTCCTGGGCGCAGGATCCCGAGTACTACAGGTGCGCGTGCGGCGCGGACTTGGTGTATGTCTGCCAGGTTCCTGAGGGTATGGACTTCGCTGTCCACCCCGGCCAGCCAGAACAGCCCTACAGCGTCAGGGCCGACACCTACTGGCTGTTCCTGGGCAACGAGGTCTACCTGCTGGCGTGCCCGGCCCGCTGCGATCCGGCGGCCATCTGGCCGGTCAACCAGCACTGACGCGTCAGCATCACCGCCCCTGCCCCACCCCAGCGGTGCCCAGAAACCACCACAGCGAGCAGGCAGCCACCGCTCCGGAGATCATTTACGGGACAGCACTTAGCTTGATCTTTAACCTGTGCGGCGGGGCCGGGGAAGAGCCGACTTCTTCGTTTGTCGTTTCGTTGAATGCGTCGTGCGGGATGTGTGCACGTCGTGGCGTGGAGTGGGCTGGGTGTTCTTGCGGCCTGGTGGCCGTCCGGGGCCGGGGCGGGAGGGTTTCGGTGCTCTGGCCGGGCAGGCGGCCTTGGGGCGGATGTGTCGAAAGTCCCGGCGGACCCGAGCGGGAGTGAGCCTGTCCGGGGAAACCGGCCTTTCCCACGGTCGGCGCCGGTCGGCTGCCAGTGGCCGGGCGAGGCGCAGTTGGGTGTAGGCGGTGAGGATCAGCCAGGTCCACCGGTCCGCGGCCTGGGGGGTGCGGATCTTCGGGGTTGTCCAGCCGAGGGTCTGTTTGTACAGGCGGAAGGTGTGCTCGATGTCGAAGCGCCGCAGGTAGGCCTGCCACAGGCGATCGGTGTCAGCCGGGGTGGCGCCGGTGCCCGACCAGCACAGCCAGACCGGCTTGGGTGTTGCGCCGCTGGGCAGGTGGTCGATGTCCAGGCGGATCACGGTGCCCTCGACGATGGGGAGGGTGCCATCGGCCGCGGCCCAGGAGGAGCGGTGGGTGAGCCTGGGGTGAGCCGGTCCCAGGAGCGGGCGGTGGCGGTGCCGTAAAGGCGCGTGTCGGTGACGGTCTCGGTGTCCGGGGTGCCCCAGGTGCCGGGTTGGCCGAAGACGAACTCGCCGCCGTGCCGGGGCGGCCGCCCCGTCGTGCCCGGCTTGCGGCGCGGAACGGCCCTGCAGAGAACGCGGTCCGAGCGCATCCGGGCCAGCACCTGCACGGGCAGGTCCTGCAGCAGGAAGGCCAGGCGGGGTGCGTCGTATCCGGCGTCCGCGACGATGAGGACGTCCGGGTCGTCGCACCTCCTTCACCGCCACCGCGCGACGCCCGGGCGACCGGCCCAGATACACCTGGCCCATGCCTCCGGCCCCCAGCCGGGCCACGATCCGGTACCGGCCCACCCGTCGCGGATCGCCCGTCGTCAACTCCTCGAACGCAGCCACCCCGGCGCCTCCCCTCCTCACGCCGCGACCTTCGGAACGTGCCGAAGCGTACTCATCCGCCCTGACCTCGGCGGCAGTTGGGCCTTCGTGACGAGGCGGCTCGTCGCCCACGCGGCCACCGAGCCCGCGCTCCAGCGGCAGCCGGTGCGACGCACATCACACACCTGGACTGAGTCCAACCCAAGATTGCGTCCGTACCCATGCCCAGAAGCTGACGCAGGGGGCGTCGGCTCACATAGGGGGAGACAAGAGAATCATGGCTACGAACGCGACGTTCGCTGCACGCCGCAAGAGCCTCACCGTCGCCGCAGTCGCGGTGGCCGCCGCCGGTTGTATCGCCGGTACGGCCATCCCGGCCCAGGCCACCACGGGCCACGCCGGCAGGGCCGCCACCATCCTCGCCGCAAGCCTGCGGGGCGCCAACGAGGTACCCGTCGCCGGCGGGCCCGCCGTCGGGGACAAGGACGGCGCCGCGCTCGAGTTCCTCAAGGTCCAGGGCAACAAGGTGTCCGTCGCCGTGGCCTGGCGCCACACCGGCAAGCCGACCTCGCTCCACATCCACCAGGGCGCCAAGGGCACCAACGGCGGTGTCAAGATCGACTTCGGCAAGCTGCTGGACAAGGCCACGGGCCACACCGTCACCGGCACCGTGAAGGTGAACGACACGGCCCTGCTCAAGAAGCTCACCACCGACCCCGGTTCCTTCTACGCCAACCTGCACACCGCCGAGTTCCCGGGCGGCGCCGTCCGCGGCCAGCTCCACAACGTGAACACGGCCGTCAAGTTCGGCCACGCGGCGCACAGCTTCCAGGCGTCCGTGGTCAGGGGCGAGCAGATCTACGAGTGCAAGCCGGCCGCCGACGGCGGTTACTCCTTCACCCAGCGGGACGTCAGTGCCCTGCTCGGCGGCAACATCCGGCACTCCTTCGTCAAGCCCAACTCCGGCACCCCGCAGTGGGTCGCGCCGGACGGCAGCGCCGTCACAGGTGCCCTGATCAGCAAGACGCCCAACGGCGACGGCAACATCCCCGAGCTCGACCTCAAGGCCACCCGGTCGGGCAAGCACCACGGACTGCTCGCCAGGACCCCGGAGATCCTGCGGCTGAACACCGTCGGCGGAGTCGCTCCGACCGGCTCGTGCGCTCCGGGCACGATCGTCGGCGTCCCCTACCAGGCCGACTACGTCTTCGTGCAACGTTGACCCGGACCGGGAGCTGCCGCGGCGGCGTCTCCCCACACCCCTTCCGGGCCGGGGGAGGCGCCGTCCTCGTGTGGCGCCCGGCGGCGCCACTCCCCCGGACGCGGCCAATTATCTTGATCCGAGCGGGTGAGCGATGGCCGGGACCGCCTCGGCGTGGCGGCCCGGCTTCTGCACACCAACGACTGTTTCACTTGCTAAGCGTTCAGCCAGTTTCTACTCCGCGTGTATGGACGACGCCACGACGGAAGTACCTGACGCACCTCACGACAACGTCCCGGGTGGCCACCACCTCCCCCGCGTCGCGCCGTTGCAGGAGGACCGCTGGGACGCGCGGTTCCGCGGGCTTCTGACCACCGCTCCGCGGCACCCGGGAGGCGGGGTGCCCAACATCACGGGCCGGCAGCTGGTGGTGGACGGCGGCCTGAGTGCGGTCTGACCGCGGTTGCGCAGCCATCCGGCCGGTGCCCGGGCAGACTCCCGCAGTCAGCTCCGGCCGCCGGCGTCAGCCGGTCCTCCGGTCCGGAGTGAGTGCCAGCAGCACCATGTCGTGGGCCGCGCGGCCGATCTCCTCCAGGCGTGCGCGCGAGGATTCCAGCTGGTACTGGAGCAGTACGCCGCGCGCCAGGCTCTCCAGAAGGAATGCCTGCGCGCGGGGGTCCAGTCGGGGCGGACGCTGCCGTCGGCGGCGCCACGCCGGATGTCGTCCTCCAGGCCGGTGCGGACCAGGTCGAGTTGGCCGCCCAGGGACCCCTTGGCGGTGTCCCCCTGGCTGCCGACCGCCTCGACGAGCAGCACCAGCAGCGCACGTGCCCGGACACTGGGGCCCGGCTCGGCCAGACGTGAGAAGTACTGCTCCAGCTTGGCCAGCACGGCCTCGAGCCCAGTCATCCGGTGGTATCCGGGGAGCGCCCGGAGACGGTCGACAAAGACCTCGCGGATGTCGTTGATGACCGCCTCGACGAGACCCGCCTTGGACTCGAAGTGGTAGTTGACCATGCCCCGGCTGACCCCGGCGCGATCACCGACCTTCTTCACCGTGAGGCCGCGGAAGCCCTCCTCGGCGAGGATCCCCAGCGCCGCGTCGATCAGTCTGCGCCGGGAGGCCTCCCTCTGGTCATCGCGCATCGTCGGGAGGGGGCCGGTCGTTGTCGTGGGATCGGTCATCGCCCCAGCAGTATCCCATCCGCGACTGCCCCACTGCTCGAGAGGCGATCTGTGGACGTCCTGCGCAACATCCTGGCTGTAGCCATCGGCCCGATATTCGTCTTCACGGGAGGGATCAAGATCTACGGGCTGCGCCGGTCCCTGCAGTACCGCGACCACTTCGGCATGTCGCCCTCGTTGTGGCGGGCGATCGGCGCGCTGGAGGCCGCGGGCGGCTTGGGGCTGCTTGGAGGGCTGGCGGTCCGGCCGCTTGGCATCGCGGCCGGCGCGGGACTGTGCGCGTTGATGTTCGGCGCCGTGCTGACGCACCTGCGGGCCAGGGATCCGCTCGCCGTGGTGGCCTCTGCCTCGGGCGTTCTCCTGCTCGCCTCGACGTCCCTCGTGTGCGGCATCGCTGCGTGACCCCCGCGAACCGGAACGGCTGCGGTGGGGAAATACCCAGCCGCGCCCTGGCGCCCAGGCCGCGTAAGTAAGCGGCTGCGTCGGCGTGGTGGTGGGCGCCGTCGGCCTGGTCCTGGTGGCGGCGCCGTGCGAAATCGCCCTCCCCCGCGGCTGTCCTCCTGGCCACGTGACCTGTCCGCCAACGAAGCGCACTCCCACGCCGGTCATGACTGGCTGTTGAGAAATCCGATCGTCACGGCCCCCCACCACCCGAGTTGGGAGAGAACGGCCGAGATCACTCCACGCACGAGCAGCCGCCGCGGGGGCCGTGCGCCTCCCCGACCGACCAGGGTGCGGTGCAGAGCTTGCGCGTGCACTCCGTTGAGCGCGATCAGGAGAACGAGTACCAGCTTGACCCGTGTGAGAGGTGCCCGTGGGTCGGGATCGAGGGCGATACCGCTCAGCACCAGGCCGGCCAGGCCAGTCCAAATGGGCACGTGCAGCGGGCCGGCGAACTCCAGTGCCTGACGCAGACTCCGCCTCCCCAGCAGCCACAGCATGCCGTAGTAGTCGATGGTCAGCACCGAGCCCAGTCCGATGACCAGCGCCCCCAGATGCAGGAACAGCGCGACCATGTGCACCGCTGAGCCGGCCTCCACCTGTGACGCCGCCCACACGCTGCCCGCCCATGCCAGGCTGATGAGCACATCGGCGGCGATGAGCGTCCAGCCGTGCAGGGGTCTGCCGGGCCGACCCGGATTCATGCGATCACCTCCGTGGTAAGGCGGTGGGGCGGCATCCCCGCGCCCCACCGCCTGCCGAGGCGGATCAGTTCCGGGCCACCCAGCCGGCCATGATCCCCATGACGTCGTCGTGCGAGTGCCCGTCGATTTCGTACCTGCTGGTGATCCGCAGGACATCCCCTCGGTGGATCGCGCCGAGGGAATCACCGCCGCAGGGCGGCATGTCCGAGATCTCGGTGTGTCCATGGAGGTCGATGAACTCGGGGCTGCCGCCTTCCTCCGCCACGATGTTGCACAGGAGCTTGCCGGTGGTGAGGTTCTCGGTCCGCACTGAGTGACCGCCATGGTGGAGATGACCGCGCATGTGCACCAGCGTCCCGGAGATCGTGGATCGCCACCGCCGGGTCTTTTCACTGACTCCCTCGGGAGCGTCGTACGTGCTGCCGAGGCATCCGCCCGCGTCCATCCAGATCGGTGTCACCGGCTTGAGTCGCGAACCAGTGACGGATTCATGGGTGTACGTCACCGAGATGTAGACCGTCTTGTTCTGTGGGGCGTGGTTCATCAGGTCATAGAGCATGTTCCACCGCTCGCCCCTGCCGACCTTGATGCCGTATCCGGAGGGCAGGGTGCTCTCCACCCGCTCGTTGCCGGAGGCGAATATTCGCTGCGGGCCGTTGCACACGACATCGTTCTTCCAGTGATTGCCCATCACCATGTGGTGCAACATGGGCCCGGTGTTGACATTGGCGTTCGACCCGTCCGCGTACACGAGATTGGGCTTGAATCCGGTGATGAAGCAGTCGTCGCACGGCTTCTGGACGTTCAGGGAGAGTCGGTTGCCCGTCTCCCCGTGGTCGTGCCCGGACGCGGCCGGGATGGTGAACGGCCCGTATCGTACGGTCGTGACCTGCGGGCCGCGGTGCTGCCGCCCTGTGTCAGGGGCGGGAGCGGCTGCGGAGACGGCCGCGGGCATGGCGCCGGCCGCCAGTGCCGCGGCGACGACGGCGGTCAGCGCGAGTTTTCGCTGAAGCATGTTCTCCTCCATTGCCGGAAAGAAGTTCTTCGGAATCGGCCGATGCGCAAGGAAATTGGACGCGGTTCGCCTCGCCGCGCAATGGCGGGAGCGTCGGTAGACCCGATCGACATCGCGAAGGCAGGCGATGTAGTTATCTGGACAGGAACGTATGACGGTCAACGCCTCAAGAGCGGACAGCGCATATCGAGGGGGTCCCCCTCACCGATAGTTGCCTCGCTTGACTGACCGTAGAGTGACGTGCGGACTTTCCACTGTCAACCGGTCCCGGCTGCGGCAGAAACAGGGAAATTCCCGCTGAGTTGCTGACCAGCGCCTACTCGGGATACTCGCCCCTCGGGCCGGCGCAACACCGGTGACTTCACCGATTCGCGCAGTGCGTCGGTGACTCAGTCGCTGCTCCGCCACGAAAGGCGCCCGGCCGAGCGCCGGCCGGCGGTCGCGGTGCGGACGGTGGCCGAGGCCAGCCCGGTGAAGATCCTGCGCACCAACGCGGTCCACGCCTTGCGGTCCGGGCCCTCGAAGTTGGAGGCGGTGAGTACGTCAACCCCGAGGGACACGCACAGCACCAGGCGGGCGCAGGCGGCGGCGTCGACCTCGGGGGTGAGCGAGCCGTCCTGTTGGGCGAGTTCGACCAGTTCCGTCACCTTGGTCTCCGCCCTGCGCAAGGCAGCGTGGACCCTGCGGGCGACCTCGTCGTCCCGCCGCGCGGCGGTGAGCGCCTCACTGACCAGAGGCGCCCACGTTCGCCGACGGGGGTCGGAGAGGTCGGTGGTGATCATCTCGAGCAGGTCGGTGGAGGCCGCCCCGCGGTCGAGTGCCTCAACCAGCTTGCGCGCGGCAGCTGCCAGACCACGGTCGACCGCCTCGGCAAGAAGGTCGGCCTTGTTCCGGAAGTTGCCGTAGATCGCGCCGGTGGAGAGCCCGGCACGACGGGCTATGTCCTGTACCCGCGCACGGTCGTAACCCTGCTCGCCGAATTCGTGAACGGCTGCCTCGATCAGCCGGTCACGGATCAGGGCACCGGACTGCCTTGAGAGGGAATCAGGCTCTGCCACGACCCAAGCGTAGCCGCGCAGGGAGGGTCCAAGGGGCCCTCGCAGAACACCACTTCGCGTGGCGCCACTATTGCGCTCACGGTCGAGAATAGTCATTATTCTCGACCTGAGGCGTCGAGTCGGGAGGCGTGCGTCATGACGTACGGCACCGAGCAACCCCCCATCATCGGCAGACAGGCCGAGCGCCGGCAGCTCGCGGCGGCGGTGGAAGCCTGCCGCGGAGCGGACGGCGGCGCCCTGCTCCTGACCGGTGACCACGGGATCGGCAAGACCGCGCTGCTCCGGTACGCGTCCCACCTGGCCCAGGACTTCCGCGCTGTCAGGGCCGACGGGGTACCGGCGGAACAGAACCTGGTGTACGGGGCGGTGCAGCGGCTGGTCAGGCCGCTGGTCCCCGACATCCCTCAACTGCCCCCGCAGTCCCGTGAGGTGCTGGAGCGGCTGCTGCTCGGGCACGTCCCCTCGCCCGGGGAGCGATCGCTCATCGGCGTCGCCGTGCTGGCCCTCCTGGCGAGGGCGAGCGGCCACAGTCCGGTGCTGGTCGGTGTCGACGATCTGCACTGGGTCGACGCCGAGTCCCGTTACACCCTCGGCTTCGTGGCCCGCAGGATCAGCACCGAGCGGGTCCTGATCCTGGCCGGGACGGAGAGCGACGGGTGCGCCGCCGTGTCGGGAGTGCCAGTACTCCGTCTGGCTGGTCTGAGCGACCAGGACTGCCTGCGGCTCATCGCACGGACCCGGTCTTCTCCGGTGGCGCCCCCGGTTCGGGAGGTGCTCCTCCATGCGGCGGGCGGCAATCCCCTGATTCTGCTGGAGTTACTGCGGACGCTCACACCCGCGGAGCTGAGCCAGGTGTCCCGGCTGCCCGATCCCCTGCCACTGGCACCTCGCCTGGCCCGCCTCCGGCTCGCCGAATTCCGCCGACTTCCCGGCGACTGCCGGAGGTTGCTGTTGCTGCTGGCCGCGGAACCGGGCCTGGACCCCCTGACACTCTTCCGTGTCGCCCAACGGACGGGCATCGAGCCGTCGGCCCTGAAATCGGCCGAGGCCGCAGGCCTGCTCACCATCTCGAGGACCGTGATCTCCTTCCGGCACGACGACCTTGGCCAGGCCGTCTACCAGGGATCCGATCTCGCCGAGCGGCACTGGGCGCACGACATGCTGGCGCGAGCGTTCGCCGACACGCACGACGATCGTCGTTGCTGGCACGAGGCTGCCCTGTTGTCGGAGGCCAACGCCGAACTGGCCGACGAGCTGGAACGTCAGGCTGCACGCGCCGGTCGGCACGGCAGCCCGGCAAAGGCAGCGGCGCTCATGGAACGTTCGGCCCAGCTGACCCACGAGGACGGCCACCGGGGAAACCGCCTGGTCGCCGCGGCCGACTGCAGCAGGCGCGCCGGACAGCCGCGGCGCGCAGCCCGGCTGCTGGAACGCGCGGAGACCCTGGTCGGTGAGGACCGGCCGTCCTTACGGGGGCACATCGCATACCTGAAAGGCGTGATCTCCCTCCAACACGCCGCAGCGCCGGATGCCTACGACGGACTCCTGACCGCCGCCGACCTACTGGCCGGTGACAACGCATCGCTGGCCATCAAGGCGCTGGTGGCAGCGGGGGAGGCGGGCCTGTACGCGGGAAACGCGGCCTTGTCCGTGCAGGCCGGCCGCCGCGCGCTGGCGGTGCTCAACAGCCCGGCGCGGGAGGATCAGCCGTCGAGCCGATTGGCCGCCGATGTTCTGCTCGCGGTCGCCGATTCTCTGCAAGGACGGCTCGCGGCCGCGGTGCCCCGGTTACGCGAGCGCCTCGGCACGGCGACGCAGGTCGACGATCCGCTCCTGCTCGCATGGGCGTCGCACGGTGCGCTGTTCATCGCCGACGATGCCCGCGCGCGTGCGCTGGCCACCCGAGCGGTGACGCTGGCACGCACGGCAGGGGACACACCCACGATGGCGCACGCCATGCAGTACCTCTCGTATCCGGAATGCTGGCTGAGCGGACCGGAAGCCGCGACGGTCACCGCCACCGAGGCACTGCGGCTCGCCCGCGAAACGGGCCAGCTCAGCTGCGTCCGCAATCTGATGGCGATACTGATGCTCGCTGCCGGGATCACCGGAGACTCGGGGGCCTGCGGGCAGTACGCGGACCGCGTCGTCGGAGAAGCACAGGCGCACGGCCTGGGCCTCGCCTCCGCCCTTGGCCTGTGGGGCCTGGCCCACCTGGATCTCGCCTCCGGAAACTGGGCCGAGGCGGCTGCCAAGCTGCGCCGAGTCGCCCGGACGAGGCTCGGACATCCCGGTGTCGCAATCGAGGCCGTGCCCAGCTACGTGGAGGCCGCGGTCCGAGCCGGGGACCGGCCGCGGGCGGAGCGCGCCGCGGCGACTTTCGCCCCTTGGGCGGAGGCGATCGGCCGTGGGTGGCCGACCGCGCTGGCGGCTCGGTGCCGCGCGCTGCTGGAAACCGGCGACACAGAGGAACACTTCCGGTGCGCTCTGCGTCTGCACCCGATCGGCGATCGTGAACTGGAACTGGCCCGCACGGGCCTGCTTTACGGCGAGTACCTCAACCGCGAGCGCCGGCGCTCGGACGCCCGCGCCCAGCTCCGGGAGGCGGCCGACATCTTTCGCAGGCATGGAGCGCGGCTGTGGCTCGACCGGACCCGGGCCGAGCTGCGCGCCACCGGGGACGACTGGGACCCCGCGGAGAACGAGTGCCCCGCTCTTGAAGTCCAGTCCGGAACACTCACCTCCCGTCAGCACCAGATCGTCCGGCTGGTCGCCCAAGGCGCGACCAACAAGGAGGTGGCAGCCCGGCTGTACCTGAGCCCACGCACCGTCGACTATCACCTGCGCCGCATCTTCGAGCGCCTGGGTATCACCTCGCGTGCCGACCTGATCCGCCGGTGCGCAGGCGGCACCGGTTCCGGCACGTGATCCGCGGTTGGCCGCCGCCATGCCGAAGGCCGTCACCCGCCCGACGCGGACCGCCGGGCGTCGATGCCGCCGGGCCCCGCCGCACAGCGCCCTGAACTTGATCGATTAGGGCGGCCCGGCGCAGGCGAGCCCATGGAGTCCGAGGCCCAGCAGTACGCCCCGTACTTCCGTGAACCCGACGCCCAGGGACCCGACCCGGCGCTCCACGAACTGCATGGCGGGATGCGGCTCTTCCTCCCGCCCGGACTGCACCGCCTCGTACACAACGCCGGCGGTGACGCCGTCATACGTGCCGACATGTTGCTCAACCACATCGGCTACGGGAACCTGCCGCACGACTCGGCGTGGAGCACCACCGAAGCCGAGGCTTTCGAGGACCTCGCCCATGAGGCGGTTTTCGACGCGGAGGAACGGCGGCCGGAACACGTGACTTTCCGGATCCTGCCGCTGGCAGACGGGGAACTGCCGGTGTACGACGCCAGGGCCTCGTGGGCACGCTTCGTCAACTCGCCGGGGACCGACGTGCAGGCGGCAGGAATGTCCTGGAGGTCGCCGGGCAGGCCGGGCGGTTGCCGACCGGGGCGGTGCAGTGCGGGGGGTCGTCCAGGTGGCGCCGTGGGAGGCCTTGTAAGAGCGCTGGCCGTCCTCGCCTGTCGTGCGGCCGAGGTCCAGTGCCGTGTACCCCTCCTCGGTCAGGTCGTCGCACAGGAAGTGCAGCTGCGCATGCCCCGGTGACAGGTCGCGGTGGGCGACGTCCACGGCAGTGATCAAGGAGTACGCACGGGTGCCCCTGGCCAGGCACAGCTGGGGGGCCACGGGCCGGGCGTCCAGGGTCAGCGTGGCGATGAAGGCGATGCCGGCGCATTCTTTGAGGACGTCTCGCCAGGGCAGGTTGAGGTCCGGTGCGTGAGGGGTGGGGATCCGCAGGGCGTTGCGTCGTTGGTGCAGGTCATCCAGCGCATCGAAGGCGGCGAGGAGTTCGGTGCGGGTGCCGGTTCGGCGGTATCCGACCCGGTCTCCCAGGGCCTGCACGGTCCGGCGGCGGCGAGTGTGCTCCCGCCGCGTCGACCGGGACAGGGCCGCCAGCTCCACGGGCAGGGGACGGTGGCGTACAGGGTCTGGGAGTCGGGATCGCCCCACCGGCTGTGCGCCGCCTGCCGGGCCAGGAGGGAGCTGTCCGGCAGGTCGGCTACCACCACGTCGTATGAGGCCGGGCAGCCGGTGGACAAGTGTGCTCACCGCCTCCGCGCTCTCGCCCACGGGCCGGATCTGCTCGGACGCGGGCCAGGCCAGCGGGGTGATCCGGGTGCGTCCGCCGCGGGTGAGCTCCCGGACCAGCGCAGGGCAGCGACGGGCTGCTCTTCGTCCAGGATCGCCAGGACCAACAGCTCGCAGCCGACGGGCAGTTGCCGGGCCCACGCCAGCAGCCAGGCCGGATCCTGGTACGCCGTCGCGGCAAAGTCCTGCGCGACCAGGCCGGGCCAGGCCCGGGCGAGGAAATCCAGCGCCGCTCCCCCGCTGTACTCACGGCTTCGGAAGCGGCCGGCCCTCCGGCAGTCGCCGTCGTGTGCCCTCATGCACAACAGGACAGCCCCTGCAGGAGGTGGCGAGGTCCGGCTGCCCAGTCCGTTCCCCCCTGGCGGGAACCGATGCTTCACAATCGGCCGCAGCGGTCCGCAGTACGGATGTGCCGGTCCGCCGGCAGCTTGGTGACTTTCGCGTCGACTTCAAAACCTGCGCGCTGATGGCCGCCATGGCGCGAGGCGGGTCAGACGGCAGTGGACGCGCTGGGGCGGGCTACAGCCCACCGCGCGACGGTGGGTAGTGCGTGTACGGACGGAGGGGGTCGTGTGGCTGCGCAGGCGGCCGCGGTGGGGGAAGGACTCACCGGCGGAAAGGGGCGCCCCCGGGGGGAAGTCAGCGGGCAGGCGACCGCTCGTACGCCTGACGAGCGTCCTCCAGAACCGTCCGCCAGGAGACAACGTCTGGTCGGCGGCGCAGCAAGGCCCGGCGCTCGCGGTCGGTCATGCCACCCCACACGCCGAACTCGATGCGATGGTCGAGTGCTTCGGCCAGACACTCCGTGCGCACCACACACCCCGTGCACACCTTCTTCGCCCGGTTCTGCTCGGCGCCTTGGGCGAAGAGCTCGTCGGGGTCGGTGCTCCGGCAGGCCGCGAGCTCAACCCATTGCGCGCTGGTCATGGCTCCCCCTCAACTTCCCTCAGCGACCCTACGCCGCCCACCGAACACCACGCTCATGGGGTCCAGTCTGCTCAACGCCGTGGGAAGCAAAGACCTGGACCAGCCCGCATGGTGAAGCCATCACTGGTGTGTTCTCGTACGGGTGCGTTCGGGCGGGACATCAGCCATGTGCAGCTGAGATGGGTAGCATCCGGCGCAACACACCACGGATCCAAGGAGCGTGAACTGCCGTGGCCGACAAGCCCGACACCATCCAGGAGCGGTACGCCTCTCAGATTGCCGCCGACCTCGAGAAGATCCTCTCCGAACAACAAGAGCTCCAGGCGCGCTTGGACCGGCTCAGGGCGGAGGAGGAGTGGCTGCGCGGCGTGCTGGGCTCTCTGCCTGACGCTCAGGTCCAAGAGGACTCCGCCGGCGCGGCGCAGTCGTCCGCCCAGGCACCGGCCGCACAGGAGGAAGCGCCGGTCCCGCAGCCGCGGCAGGAAGAAGCAGATCCTGCCATGCAGACGGCCCGCACCAGGAAGGGCACGGCGAAGAAGACCGTCAAGGCTCCGGCGAAGAAGACCACGGCCAAGGACCCGGCGAAGAAGAGCGCGCAGAAGGCGGCCGTCAAGAAGACCGCAGCCAGGAGCGGCGAGCCCCCTCTGGGCGACCTCCTTTTGCTCATCCTGGCCAAGCAGCCCGGCGAGCCGCGCACCGCCGGCGAGGTCGTCAGCGCCTTGGAGCAGACGTTTCCCGAGCGCGCTCGTGACATCAACACGGTGCGCAACACACTGGAGCGGCTCGTCGCCAAGAGCCGTGTCGAGCGGACGAAGCAGGGAA
This sequence comes from Streptomyces sp. NPDC051636, assembly GCF_044453765.1. Taxonomy (NCBI): domain Bacteria; kingdom Bacillati; phylum Actinomycetota; class Actinomycetes; order Kitasatosporales; family Streptomycetaceae; genus Streptomyces; species Streptomyces sp. NPDC051636. Next base: position 42,780 of record NZ_JBITDA010000041.1, read on the forward strand.
GCACCGTGTATTACACCGCGCTCCAGCAGGCTGGTGCCGCTGACACAACGGCGTCCGCAGCGGCCGAGTCGGCTGACACCCCGGCGAGCGAAGAGGGAGAGAAGGTCGGGGTGGGGTCCTGACGCCGCGGCGCTGAGGTGCGGCTGGACGGCAATGTCACGTGTTTCGGGACTGGAGCGTCGGCGGTGAGGGCGCATCCTGATTCCGATACGTGAAGCGGCTCTCGGCGATGGCTGCGGCAGAGAAAGCCTGGTGGCGTCAGGCGGCGCGGACGGGTTGCGGTGTCGTCCCGTGCTGCGTGTGCCGCTGCTGCTCGGCCGCAGGGTCGTCGCTGTGCGGGGAGCCGGCCGCGGGCGTGGGTGTCTGGATGCGCTCGCCGGGAGCCCGGTCGCGTTGCGCCTGCCGCTGCTCCCTGTGAAGAAGCCGTCGCATGCGAAGCCGTGTCCAGCTCAGTTCCCGGGCCACCAGCGCTTCGGCGTCGGGTTACATGCCGAGCAGAGCGCGGGCGGCCTGCCCGTGCCACACGCCGGGTGGCACCCCCGGGACGGCGGAGGACACCGTCAGTGCGCTGCCCTGGGCACCGTCACCGAGGGCGATGTTGCGCCGGTAGTAGCGCTCCCGCCCCGCTGTGATCCCCTTCGCCGCCATCCCCACGACGCCAGACGATCACTGCGGAACAGGGTGATGCGGGCGCTGCACGGCGCGGCGCCCCGAACCTCCCAGGGCCCGAGAAAGAACCTTCGAACGCGTCCCGCCGGGAGGGAAATCGGCCCTCGAGCCCGGTGGCGCGTCAAATGTGCCAGAGGTGCCCGGCAACCGACCTGTCAGCGACCGGCGGCCACACACCGCTCGGCCCTCACCGCCCCAGACCACCACCCACACCCAGAGCACCCACGCACCACCGGCACCCGCGACCAACGACCCAGTACTGTCCCCGTGACCAGGATCCGCCCCTCCTCGGGGCCCCCTCCCCGCCCGGTGCCCTGGCTGTCCCGCGAGCAGGACCGGGCGCAGTGACGGGCGTGCTACGGCCTGGGACGCGGACGGCTCGCGCATAGTCCCGGCTCAAGAGCTGTTCATCGTCCGAGGTCGCGGCGATGATCGAGGGACTGCTGCGGCACTGCACGGACGCCGAGATCGAGTCCAACTACGTGGACACGCACGGCGCCAGCGTCGTCGGGTTCGCCTTCACTGAACTGCTGAACTTCCGTCTGCTGCCTCGGCTGAAGAACATCGGCAGTATCCGCCTGTACCACCCCGACGACTCCCCGGCCGGCTGGCCGACGCTCAGCGCCTCGCTGACCCGGCCAATCCGCTGGGAACTGATTGAGCAGCAGTACGACCAGATGGTCAAGCACCCCACCTGTTCACGGGAGGTCGGCGAGCGGAGCGCTGGGTTGCCAGGAGACGGGTAGGACGACGTCGACGCCGTCACGGCGGGCCAGGGGCAGGAGACGGCTCATGGTGGTGTCGAGGTCGTCGAGCAGGTAGGGCATGGGGCGCAGTGGCCGGTCCAGGCCGAGGAAGAAGTCGTCCCAGTGCACCAGGATGACCCGCCTGGCCCCGGTCGCGGCCACGACCTCGTCCCAGTAGGTGTGAAGGAACTCGACGGGCTGTTTGCCCAGCATGCCGACGCCCAGGTAGATGACGTCGGCGCGGTGACCGCGCAGCGCGCCGGGCCGGTAGTTGGCGCTGGCCTGCAGCAGCACGCGGCCGTGCGGGTGGGTGACGAGCACGGAATAGGCGGTGCCGGTCTTCCAGGCGCCGGCGCGGGCCGGCGGGACCAACGGCTGGTCGACGCTACCGGGGTAGTGGTCGCCCGGGCTGTGCACGGAGTCCAGGAAGGTCAGCGTGAAGTCGCCGTAGGTGGCGCTGTCGCCGTCGCCGACCACCCGCAGGGACGACTCGGGGACCCCCAGGCCGCGCCCGATGTTGGCGGTGGAATCCGACCCGACCAGTTCGGCGCCGGTCTCCAGCGCCCACACCGGTGCGTCGAGGGCGTGGTCGTAGTGGGAATGCGTGCACACCACAGCGGCGAGGGTGTCCACCCGCAGCCGCTCGATGGCGGCACGGACCAGCGCGCGGTCCGGGGCGATCCTGCCCATGCCCACGCGCAGCATCCCCGGGCGCGTGACGAACCCGTCACTGAGCACCGAGGTCTGCCCGTCCGACAGCAGCACCGAACTGGTGCCCAGGAAGTGAGCGCTCAGCCCCTCACCGTGTGCTGCGGCGCTCTGCTGGTAAGACAGGTAGGGCCGCAGACTCGGGCGGCCGATCGGCACCTTCATACGAGCATCCTCGGACCCCGGAGACGGGAGTACCACCTCACGACGTCGTGTGCCCCCTCACAGAACGGAACCCCTCACCAGAACGGAAGCTCACGTCTTGCTCAGGAAAGAGGCGGAACTCGGCAGTCCGGCGCTCGGCGCTGGCATGATCCCGTCAGTCGCGAGCGAGGAGCCGATCGCGGCGCGATGTCTGTCGTTGGGAGGGCTGACATGTCCCGCCGGACTTTGGCAGGGCTGAGCATCGCGTGTGCCGCGTTGCTCGTTCCGCTCGCCGGTTGCACCTCGGGTCATTCCGAAGCCGAGAAGCCTTCGCAGTCCGGGCGTTCGGCAGCGGTGTGTGCGACATCCCGCGAGTTCCCCTGAGCCCTGCTGAGCCCTTGTCTCTGTGGCCAGGGTGTTCTGTCCCCTTGGGGGTGTCCTTCGAGCTGGTGACGTAACTTCAGGATTCTTGAAGCATTCTCACTTTGTCCGATCGATCTGTGATCGGGGTGAAGGTGAGGAGGCTCGGGTTGGCGCTGGCAGCCGTACGCGACCTGCGCGAGTCCCGGGATCCGGTCTCGGCGGAGGAGCTGGAGCAGTTCGAGACCGACGTGCTTGCCGGGTTCGTGCTCGCGCGGGCCTCGGCGGGCCTGGCGGACGGCACCATCTGCGGGGACGTCGGGCACCTGGACCAGATGCGGGCCTGGTTCGGCCGGCCGCTGTGCTCGTGGCGCTGCGGGACGCGCTGCGGCGGCGGGAGATCTGGGTGCCGGGGGCGAACCGGTGGCGGAACCCGGAGGACGATCTGCCGCCGGACTTCGAGCCCGCGATGATCGAGGGGGTGCTGCGGCACTGCACGGACGTGGAGTTCGACCGGCAGTACACCGACACGCACGGCGCCTCCATCATCGGGTTCGCCTTCGCCCACATGCTCGGCTTCAACCTGCTGCCCCGGCTGAAGAACGTCGGCTCGGCGCGGCTGTACCGGCCGGCTGCCGGACAAGACGAGAAGTGGCCGAACCTGGCGCCGGTGCTGTCGACCAAGACGATCGACTGGGACCTGATCCGCCAGCGGTACGACCAGATCGTGAAATACACCACCGCCCTGCGCATGGGCACCGCCGAGGCCGAGCAGGTCCTGCGGCGCTTCACCCGCGGCGGCCCGAAGCATCCGACGTACCGGGCGATCGAAGAACTGGGCCGGGCGGTGCGCACGGCGTTCATCTGCGACTACCTCGCCGACGCGGAACTGCGGCGCGAGATCAACGACGGGCTCCGCCTGTGCGGGCCCAGACTGCCCCGTTGCCTGTCAGTGCAGTCCGCTGTAGGCGGCCATGATGATCTCCATGCCGCGGTTGTCCTCCTGCTGGTCCCGGTCGATCATCTGGTTCATAACATAGGCCACCGTCAGGCGTGAGCCGGGATCGCTCGCGACCAGCGAGCCACCCCAGCCGCCCCAGCCGAAAGTGTTGCCGAACTTACCGAAACCCACCGTCCAGCACATCGGTGTCCCCAGCAAGCGGTCCTCGCCCCGGAACACCTCCTGCCACGCGGGCTCGCAACCCTGGGGGGACAGCAGCCGCACGCCGCCGGCCGAACCCTGGTTCGCCAATACCGACTGAGCCAGGGCGACAGAGCGGGCGTTACCGAAGCCGTTTACCGCAGGGATCTGCGCACGGCGCCAGGCCACGGAGTTGGAGTCCTTGACCCGGATCGCCATACCGGTATTTTCCCGGCGCGTGCCATCCGGTCCGAGCGGTGCGCTGGCAGCGTACTCGTCGGTCAGTGACGGCGGCGGGATGAGCGGTGCGACGCGGTGGTCATGTTCGGTGGAGAGCCCGATGTGGAAGTCCGCGCCCAGCGGTTTGGCCACCTCTTCGGCGAAGAACTCGCCAAGACTGCGGCCGGTGATGCGGCGGACGATCTCACCCACAAGGAAGCCGAAGGTGAGCGCGTGATAGCCGGCGGCCGTTCCCGGCTCCCATTCGGGCGCTTGCGCGGCCAGCCCTGCCGTCACGCTCTCCCAGTCGTAGAGCTCCTCTACCGTCGTCGGCCCGGACAGGTCCGGCAGCCCCGCGGTGTGCGACAGCACGTGCCGCACCAGCACGTCCTCCTTACCGGCCGCGGCGAACTCGGGCCAGTAGGCGGCGACCGGCGCGGACAGATCGAGCTCGCCCCGGTCGGCCAGAATCAGCGCGCACAGGGCGGTCATGTTCTTGGTCGTCGAGTTCACGCCGACGATGGTGTCGCGCTCCCAGCTGATGGAGCGGTCCGCATCGGCGTACCCGCCCCAGATATCGACCACCGGCTCGCCGTCAACGTAGACGGCCGCCGAGGCACCCACGTCGTCCTTGCCGAGCAAAGCTGCAAGGGCCGCCCGGACTGCCTCAAACCGCGGCTCGCAAAACCCCTTAACATCAGTCATGGGGGTAAGCCTCAGGTAACGCCAGGGCTTCCTGCCCAACAATTCCCGCACTGGTTTTGTCGGGCGGGGCGCGATCAAGTTTTCGATACTCCAGCAAGGCGGCCTGATGGCCGCCGGTCGGGCCGCCGGTCCACCGCTCCTAATGGCGCGGTAAGACGTTGGGCGGTGTCTGATGGCCCGGTCGGCGTCCCAGACCGCAGCGCCGATGACCGCCAAGGCACCGCGCGCGGCGAGCGACTCCGGCTTGGGCTCGGGGGCCGGCCGCTGTGGCTCCTGCGGCACTGCGTGCGGCTGTTTGGCAGGGTGGGCGTTCCTCCGTGGAGACGCAAGAAGGAAGGACGGATACGCGTGCTGGAGCGGCTGAATCGGGCGCTGGACCACCTTGAGGCCTGCCTCGACCGGGAGGTCGACATGGCCGAGGTAGCCCGGATCGCCGCGGTGTCGGAGTACCACCTCCGGCGGCTGTTCTCCGCGCTCGCCGGGATGCCGCTCCCGGTCTACGTGCGGCGGCGACGAATGACGCTCGCCGGGGCCGAGGTGCTGGCCGGGGACCTGACGCTGCTCGATGTCGCAGTGCGGTACGGGTACAGCTCGGGCGAGGCGTTCGCCCGGGCATTCCGATCGGTGCATGGCATCGGGCCGGGCGAGGCCCGGCGCACGGGTGCGGTGCTCACGGCACAGCCGCGCATGTCCTTCCGTGTCGTCGTCGAAGGAAGTACGACCATGCGCTACCGGATCGTGGAGAAGGAGTCGTTTCGGGTCCTCGGCAAGAAGGCCCGGCTCCCGCTCGTACGCGAGGGGGTGAACGCGGCCGCCGCGGCGCACATGGAAAGCCTGGATAAGCAGGCAATCGTACGGATGAAGGAGCTGGCCGGCCAGGAGCCGGACGGGATCCTGTCGGCGGTGGTGTACCTGACCGACAGCCGGGAAGAGGGCGCCGAGGCGGACTACTGGATCGGCGTGGTGACCGGTCCTGAGGTGGCCGCCGAGGAGCTCGACGCCCTCGACGTGCCGACCGGGACCTGGGCGGTCTTCGACAACCACGGGCCCTATCCGAGCGCCCTCCAGGAGCTGTGGCGAGACGTGTTCACGCAGTGGTTCCCCTCGAACCCGTACACGAGCCGGACAGGTCCAGAGCTCCTGCGGACGCAGCCGGTGGAGATCGGTGTGGAGACCGACTCCCAGCTGTGGATCCCGGTCGAGCGGGGCAGCGGGAGCGCCGGGGCGTGAACACCGACACCTGGACGTTGCCCTCCGCGCGGAAGCCCGCCGACGACCTGCGGACAAAGATCAGGCGCAACTCACAGCAGCTTTCACAAACGGTCCTTTGCGCGAGCAAGATCAACAACGGTCCACCGAACCCCCGCCGACCCCGGATTCGTTCTCACAACCCGTTCTCACTCAAAAGTGGGACGGGCCCCCTTCTGAGACTTGCATTGTGCGAATCCGGGCCCATGACGGACCCTCAGCCCCCTCCCCCAACCGACCGGTTGGACGCCGACGACGTCGAACAGCACACCTGTCCGAAGTGCGACGCCCAGCCCGGATCACCGTGCCGCTCGCGCGGCGGCGTGGTCGCCTCCGCCTACCACACCCGCCGCTTCGCCCTGGTCCCCCGGCTGAAGAAGGCACTGCGCGTGCCCACCCCCGCCGACCGCGGCCCGGGCAGACGGTGGCGCCCGGGCACCCCGCTGCCGACGCCGATCGACCCGGACCTGCCGAGCGCGGACATCCGCATCGGCTACGCACGATGCTCGACGCTCGGGCAGGAACTCGACTCCCAGCTCGACGCGCTCAGCAAGCACGACATCCCGAGGGACAAGATCTTCAGCGAGAAGATCAGCACCCGGGTGCGGGAGCGCCCGCGGCTCGAGGAGGCGCTGAGGACGGCGCGGGAGGTCAAAACGCACGCCCCGCACTGCCGGGTCATCTTCACCGTGTACGAGATGAAAAGGCTTGGCCGCGACGCCGCCGAGCTCACCGCACTCGCCGACCACCTCACCGCCCACGGCCTGGTCCTGGAGATACTCGCCGGACCCCTGCCCGGCATCTACGACCCCACCGGGCCGGGGAAGCTGCTGTTCGCGTTCTTCGCGGCGATGGCGGAGACCGAGCGGGAGAACATCCGGGAGTCGACCCTGGAGGGGCTCGACACCGAGCGTCACTCTGATTACAGAGACCTACTTGTCACTCCGCCGTAGCTTCGGGAGAACAGGGCCGTGTGCGGCGGACTGCTCCTGTCCGTGGTCGTGGGCGCCCCGAGGCGGGGGCGCGGGGAAGCTGCGCACCATGCAGATCATCGACCGTCTGGAGGCCGGCCCGCGCTGCGTCTACTCCGGCGCCATCGGCTACTTCTCGCTCCCCGGTGCCGCCGACCTGAGCGTCGCCATCCGCACGGCCGTCGTCACCCCGGACGCGTCCGGTACGGCGTCGGCGGCGCGATCGTGGCGCTGTCGGACGCCGCCGAGGAGTTCGAGGAGACCGCGGTCAAGGCCGCCCCGCTGCTGATGCTCACCGGCTGCGAGTTTCCGGGCCGCTACCCGAAGGCCGTACGGACCTGACGTCGCGGGACCGGCCCGGCGGCGGCCGGTCCCCGCCCGTACGCGTGCCCCGCCGGAGGAGTTCGGCGGGGCCCAACGCCCGGTATCGGTCGGTCAGTTCGACGAACAACGCGTGGGTGCGCTCGTCGGCGGGCGTGTGGATCCACATCTTCGTGTCGGGCGCCGCGGCCACCGTGAAGGCCGTCGTGGTGACGGCGAGCAGCTCGCCGTCGACGGTGCGGAACGACTTGCGCCGGGTGTCCGACGCGGCGACCTCGTGCCGGGCCCACATCTCGGCGAAGCGCGGGCTCGTGGCGGAGAGCCGCTGGATGAACTCGGTCCAGTGCGGATCGGCCAGCCGGCGCCCCGACTCCGCCCGCAGCTGGGCGACCATGAGCGAGGTCTCGCGCTCCCACTCCACGAGCGGCTGCTGGTGCTCGTCGCTGGTGAACAGATGCCAGAGGATGTTCCGTTCGGCCTCCGGCCGCAGCATGATCGCCGGATCGAGCGCCCCGTACGCGTCGTTGAACGCCAGCACGTCGTACCGGGCGGTGACGAGGCACGCCGGGAACGGGCTGAGCGCGTCCAGGATGGTCTGGTGCTCCGGCGGCTGGCCGTCGCGCGCCGCCGCCGCGTCCAGCGGCACGCTGGGGACGTCGGCCAGCCGGTAGAGGTGGTTGCGCTCGGTCGGGTCCAGCCGCAGCGTGCGGGCGATCGCGTCGAGCACCTGCACGCTGGGGTTGATGGGCCGCCCCTGCTCCAGCCAGGTGTACCAGGCCACCCCGATCCCGGAGAGCTGGGCGACCTCCTCGCGGCGCAGCCCGGGCGTACGGCGCCGGGGGCCGCGCTCGATGCCCGCCTCCTCGGGCGTCACGCGCTCGCGGCGCAGCCGCAGGAACGCGCCGAGTTCGGCACGCCGGCGCGCCTGGCTGTTCGGGACGTCGGCAGCGGAGGCACCCGGCGGAGGGCTCGCCCGGTGCGAGTGGTCTGGAGACGTCACGCCCCCAGTGTGCCGTACGACGCGGACGGTATCCGGATACCCCCAGTACCGGGACAACTGGGTATCTGGTACCCGGACATGGCGGTCGGCACCATCGGCTGTATGAGCGAGACGACACAGAATCGGGCCCAGGTCATCGGCCCGGGAACCGCCGCACCCGCCCCGAGCGCCGACGCCGCCGCGGAGAAGCGGCAGCGCACCCGCATGCTGACGGTCATGCTCGGCGCCGTCTTCATGGCCCTGCTGGACTCGACGATCGTCAACGTCGCCACGCCGACCATCCGCACGGACCTCGACGCCACCGGTTCCGCGCTCCAGCTGATCGTCTCCGGCTACACCATCGCCTACGCCACGCTGCTGGTCACGGGCGCCCGGCTCGGTGCCCGCAACGGCTACCGGACCATGTTCCTGTTCGGTCTGACCACCTTCACGGTGGCCTCCCTCGCCTGCGGCCTGGCGTCCGGCTCCGCGCTGCTGATCACCGCGCGGGTGGCCCAGGGCGTCGGCGCGGCCGTGATGATGCCGCAGATCTACAGCCTGATCCAGCTGCGCTTCGAGGGCGCCGCGCGCGGCCGGGCGCTGAGCCTGTACGCGGCGACCATCGGCCTGGGCGTGGTCGTCGGGCAGGTCCTCGGCGGTCTGCTGGTCAGCGCCGACCTGTTCGGCACCGGCTGGCGGCCGGTGTTCCTCATCAACGTGCCGATCGGTGTGGTGCTGGTGATCGCAGGCCTGCGGGTGCTGCCGCAGGGCCGGCCCGCCACGCCCAAGCGTCTGGACACCCCCGGCCTGATCACGCTGACCGCGGCGCTGCTCCTTCTGGTCGTCCCGCTGGTGATGGGGCACGAGCAGGACTGGCCGGTGTGGATGCGCGTCTTCCTCGTCGCGTCGGTCCCGATGTTCGTGGTGTTCGGCTTCGTCGAGCGGGCGGTGGCGCGCCGCGGTGGCGCCCCGCTGGTCCCGGGCCGTGTGCTGAAGACCCCGGGTCTCGCGCCCGGCGCCCTGTCGATGTTCTTCGCCATGGCCGGATACGCCGGCTTCCTGTTCTCCTTCTCCCAGCACATGCAGTCCGGGCTCGGCGAGTCGGCCACCCGTACCGGCCTGACCTTCGCGCCGCTGGCCATCGGGGTCGCCACCGGCAGCCTCACCTGGCAGAAGGTGCCGGAGCGGCTGCACCGGCCGATGATCGTCACCGCCTGTGCCGTGGCGGCCGTCGGCTACCTCGGCATCGGCTTCGACATGCGCTCGGGCGGCCACGGCGGCCTCGCGCTCCCGGTGCTCCAGCTGGTGGTCGGCATCGGCATGGGGTACATCACGAGCCCGCTGCTCACCGTGTCCCTCGCCAAGGTGCTGCCCGCCGACGCGGCGGACGCCAGCGGTGTGATGACCACGTCCGCGCAGATCGCCCAGGTGCTCGGGATCGCCGCCTACGGCAGCGTGTACCTGAGCGGCGCGGGCGACTACGCGCCGGCCACGTCGGCCCACGCCATCCACGTCACCGCGATGCTCGTCGTCGCCGGCGGCCTGATCAGCGGTCTCGCCGCGCTGAAGCTGCCGAAGGCCGGGCGCGACTGACGGCGCCCCCCAGAACCGGCCAGCCCCGTAATCCCCCGACGGGGCTGGCCCAGGACCGCGGATCCCGGCGCGGAGGCGGCGCCGGTGGCCCCGGATCGGATGATTCCAATCCGGGGCCCTGCCCTGTCCCGGGCGGGCTCCGTCCGCCGGTTTCCGCACACCGGCCGGTGTGCGGCCGGCGTAGGGAAACCGGCGTAAAAAGGACGCAAAGTGAATCGGCGTCAGGACAACCGCGGGCTCTGCGGCAACATCTAACCGCACTCTGCGTGAGAACCGCCGGCCTACTGAAAGCAGCTCCGCACCTGGGCCCGTGGCGAGCGAAGGTGGGCATAGCACCCAAACCCAGCGACGCTGAACTGGTCACCCTGGCGGTGATGCAGGCCCTGCTCGGCTTGACCAGCGAGGCCCGCCGGCTGCGCCACACCCGCGCCCAACTGCGCCACCTGTTCCCCTACCTGCCCCAGCAACCCGGCTACAACAAGCGCCTGAGGGCGGCGGCTTCGCTG
>NZ_JBITDA010000042.1:0-51847 GCF_044453765.1 Streptomyces sp. NPDC051636
CTCGGCCATCTCCCCAGGTGTCACACCACCACAACGACACCCACAGCCCAACAGACATGCCACTCACGAGTGAAACTGACCAAGCCCTACTAGGCGCGGTAATGGGAAGTGAGCCGCTTCTCCAGCAGCGTCATCGGTTGCCCAGGGCGTCGGCGCGGTGGAGGCGGCCGGGGCGGATGCGGTGGCGGCCGTCCGGGGTCGGACAGCCGCCCAGCTCACGGAAGTTGTGCAGGCGCTCGAAGGGTATGTGTCTGTCCACGGCCCCCGAGTCTGCCCGCCGCGTTCAGTGTCCGTGCCGTACCGCGTAGATCATGACGAACGCCACGATGTGGATGCCGAAGAGGAAGTACGCGAGGCCGTACCAGACCTTGCGTTCGTCCTTCGCCTCCTGTTCCAGGCGGCGCCTTTCCCGCGCCTTGTCCTCATCGGTCATCACAGTTCCCGGTGGACCTTGGTGTTGGACGCCTGTGCGCGCGGGCGGACCACCAGGAGGTCGATGTTGACGTGGCTGGGGCGGGTCACCGCCCAGGTGACCGTGTCGGCGACATCGTCGGCGGTGAGGGGTTCGGCGACGCCCTCGTAGACCTTGTCGGCCTTCTCCTGGTCGCCGCCGAAGCGGGTGAGGGCGAACTCGTCGGTGCGGACCATGCCGGGCGCGATCTCGATGACCCGGACCGGCCGGCCGACGATCTCCAGACGCAGGGTCTCGGCGAGGACGTGGGCGCCGTGCTTGGCGGCGACGTAGCCCGCGCCGCCCTCGTAGGTGCCGTGACCGGCGGTGGAGGAGACGACCACGACCGTGCCGTCGCCGCTGGCCACCAGCTTGGGGAGCAGGGCCTGGGTGAGATTCAGCGTGCCGATGACGTTCGTCTCGTACATCGTGCGCCAGTCCGCCGGGTCGCCGGTGGCGACCGGGTCGGCGCCGAGCGCGCCGCCCGCGTTGTTGACGAGGACGCCGACGGTCGTGAAGGCGGTGGCGAACGCGTCGACGGCCGCGCGGTCGGTGACGTCGAGCTGGTACGCGGTGGCCGAGTGGCCGGCCGCGGTGAGCTCCTCCGCCAGCGCCTCGATACGGTCCTTGCGGCGGGCGGTGAGGACGACGCGGTAGCCGGCCGCGGCGAGTTGCCGGGCCGTGGCGGCGCCGATTCCGCTGCTCGCACCGGTGACGACGGCGATGCGGGAGGCGGCGGACGGGGCGGCGGTGGCCATGGGGCGGCTCCTCGTGCGTACGGGTGATCGGTCTGTGTCCAGGGTAGGTGAGCCCGGTGGGCCCGCGGCGGGGCCGTCCGCCTCCGAATGGTCAGCCGCCGCCCCGCGGCGCCCACATGATGACGGCCATCCCGGCGAGGCAGACGAGCGCGCCGGTGATGTCCCAGCGGTCGGGGCGGTAGCCGTCGGCGACCACGCCCCACAGGATCGAACCGGCGACGAAGATCCCGCCGTACGCGGCGAGGATCCGGCCGAAGTGGGCGTCGGGCTGGTAGGTGGCGACGAAGCCGTAGGCGCCGAGGGCGAGTATCCCGCCGACCGCCCAGAGCCAGCCGCGGTGCTCGCGCACGCCCTGCCAGACCAGCCAGGCGCCGCCGATCTCGAAGAGGGCGGCGACGACGAAGAGGGCGGCGGAGCGCAGGACGAGCATGCGGGCAGCTTCGCATGCCGGGCACGGGCGCTGTGGCCGGCGTCCACGTCACCTGATGGACGGCGCCTGCCACTCGCTCTTCGTGGCATACATCCCGTACATGCGCATATATGAGGAGTGGGTGCTATGCGGGGTGTGAGAGGTCTGCGAAGTCTTGCGGTCTGCGGGGCCGCAGGGTTGGCGGTGGCCGGGGGCGGTGGGGCCGCCTGGGCCGGTGATCCCGAGGCCGACCTGGTGTATCACGGCTCCGCGATGCTGACCGGCGACCAGGTCGACGTGTGGCTGACCCCGCGCGACAACGGCCCGTCCGCCGTCGAGGACGCCAGTGTGCGGCTGCGTTGGTCGGTCCCGCTCGCGGACGGACAGCAGCTCCCGGCCGGGTGCGTCCGCACGGAGGAGCGGGCGGTGGTGTGCCGGACCGGAGCGCTGGCCGTGGGCGGGTCGGGTGGGCAGATCGCGCTGTCGGTGCGGCTGAAGGAGCGGTCGTCGGAGGTGACGCTGGAGGTCGGGACGGCGTGGAACGGCGGTGCGACGGACGGCGACAAGGCGAACGACCTGGCGCGGGTGCTGGTGCTGGCCACGGGGGACACCTACGTGTTCTGAGCCGCGGCGACCGGGGAGGGCGCGGCTCCTGCGTCGTACGATCTCTGCACGGCGCAGACGAAAGGGGCAGGCATGTCCGGGAGCGGTAACGGCGGCGGCGACGGGAACGGCAGGGCGCGGCTGCTGGCGGAGCTGTCCACGGTCTCCCGCCGGTACATGGCGTCGTACGCCCTGTTCAACCAGGCCGTCGCCGACCATCTCGGGCTGCACCCGACCGATCTGCAGTGCCTGAACCTGCTCACGCTGGAGGAGGCGCCGGTGACCACCGGCCGCATCGGGGAGCTGACCGGGCTGACGACCGGGTCGGCGACGCGGCTGGTGGACCGGCTGGAGAAGGCGGGGTACGTCGTCCGGGAGCGGGACGCGGTGGACCGGCGGCGGGTGCTGGTGGCGACGGTGCCGGAGAAGGTCGCCGAGTTCGGGCGGATGTGGGACAGCCTGGGCGGCGCCTGGGAGGCGCTCTTCGACGACCTGGGCGACGCCGAACTCGCGGTGATCGTCCGGCACATGCGGCGGACGGTGGAGCTCAGCGGGGAGCAGATCGCCCGGCTGCGGGAGGGCCGGGTCTGATCCCGGGACTCACTCGGGGTTCTCGGAGTCGTACCGCTCCCGGGCCTCCCGCACCTCCTCGAAGTGGGTCTCCGCCCAGTCCTTCACGGCGGTGAGCAGGACGGCGAGGCTGCGGCCGAGCGGGGTGAGTTCGTAGTCGACCCGGACCGGGACGGACGGGGTGACGGTGCGGGACAGGATGCCGTCCCGCTCCAGGGTGCGCAGGGTCTGGGTGAGCATCTTGGGGCTGACGCCGGCGATCCGGCGGCCGAGGTCGCTGTAGCGCAGGGGGCCGGCCGAGAGGGCGGCGACGACCAGGCTGACCCACTTGTCGCTGAGCCGGCCGAGGAGCTGGTTGGTCGGGCAGCCGCGCAGGAAGGCGTCGTACTCGACGCGGGCCTGTTCGCGCCGCTGTGCCGCCGTCATGGTCGCCATGGGCTCTCCTCCGGGTCACCAACGCACCTTCAGGTAACTACTATCCAATCGATAGTAGCTCTTCCTAGGGTTGTCGCAGCGGTCGAACGACCGGAAATCCGTATCCAGGGGGAGTTGACATGCGTGCTGCTGTGGTGAAGACGTTCGGCGGGCCCGAGGCCGTGGAGATCGTGGAGGTGGAGCTGCCCGAGCCGGGTGCGCGCGAGGTGCGGATCAAGGTCGCGGCCAGTGCGCTGAACCCGGTGGACGCGGGCGTGCGGTCCGGGGCGTTCGGCGGGGCCGGTGAGCAGGTCGGACTCGGCTGGGACATCGCCGGGACGGTGGACGCGGTGGGGGCGGCGACCGAATGGAACGCGGGCGACGAGGTGGTGGCGCTCGACTACGGCATGGCGGAGCCGCTGGGTGCGCACGCCGAGTACGTCGTCGTGCCCACCGACGCGGTGGCCAAGGCACCCGCGACGGTGGACGCGGTGCACGCCTCCACCCTGCCGCTGAACGCGCTGACCGCCGCCCAGGCCCTGGACCGGCTGGAGCTGACGCCGGGTCGGTCGCTGCTGGTGACGGGCGCGGCGGGCGCGGTCGGCGGGTACGCCGTGCAGCTCGCCGCCCACCAGGGCATCGCGGTGACCGCGCTGGCCCGGGAGGGTGACGAGGAGCTCGTACGCACCCTGGGCGCCGCGCACTTCGCGTCCGGTGGCATCGCGCCGGCGAGCTTCGACGCGGTGCTCGACGCTGCGGTGCTGGGCGAGCCGGCCCTGGAGTGGGTGCGGGACGGGGGCGCGTACGTCGGTGTCATCCCGCAGGCCCAGCCCGCACCGGTTCGCGGGGTGCGCACGGCGGCCGTCGAGGTGACCGCCGACGGCACCCGGCTGGCCGAGCTGGTCCGGCTGGTGGACGAGGGCGTGCTGACCCTGAGGGTGGCCGAGACGTACTCCCTGGAGGAGGCGGCCAAGGCGCACGCCCGGCAGGCGGAGGGCGGGGTACGGGGGCGGCTGGTGCTCGTCCCCTGACCGGTGGCCTTCGGTGGCCGATGCCCCACGCTGAGGCTCACGTCCGCGGCGTGGGGGACCGGGGGATGGGGCGGCACGATTGCCGGCAGCTACGGCAGCTACGGCAGCTACGGCAGCTACGGCAGCTACGGCAGCTACGGCGGTACGGCTCCCGTGGCTGCCCGGGCTGACGGGCGCCGGTCCCCGTCAGCCGGCCCGTCCGGGGCGGCAGCCCCCAGGCACGGGGCCCCGAGCAGGGTGCGCCCGTGACGGTGAGAGCCAGGTAAAAAGGGTGATCGTAGGCCCACTCGCCCCGGCCGAACCGCCGGAGGCCTTGGCAGACTGGGGACGTGTCCCCGACTGTGCTGCTCGCCGAAGACGACCGTGCCATCCGTCATGCCCTGGAGCGTGCCCTGGCCCTGGAGGGCTACGAGGTCACGGCGGTCGCCGACGGCGTCGAGGCGCTCGCGCAGGCGCACCGGACCCCGCCGGACGTCCTGGTCCTGGACGTGATGATGCCGGGCATCGACGGCCTCCAGGTCTGCCGGGTCCTGCGCGCCGAGGGCGATCGCACCCCGATCCTCATGCTCACCGCCCTGGTGGAGACCGCCGACCGCATCGCGGGCCTGGACGCGGGCGCCGACGACTACGTGGTCAAGCCGTTCGACGTCGAGGAGGTCTTCGCCCGCCTGCGCGCCCTGCTCCGCCGTACCAGCCCGGTCACCGCCGCCCCCACCACCGGCAACGACACCGGCACAGAGGTGAGCAAGCCGGATCCCCGGCTCGCCGAGCGCCGGATCGAGGCCGCCGACCTGTGCATGGACCTCCAGGCCCGCCGGGCCTGGCGCGGCACGCGGGAGCTGGAGCTGACCCGCACCGAGTTCGAGCTGCTGGAGCTGCTCGTCCGCAACGCCGGGATCGTCCTCGACCACTCCACCGTCTACGACCGCATCTGGGGCTACGACTTCGGCCCCGGCTCCAAGAACCTCGCCGTCTACGTCGGCTACCTCCGCCGCAAGCTCGACGAACCCGGCGCACCGCAGCTGATCCACACCGTCCGAGGCGTGGGTTACGTACTGCGGGAGGACTGAGTGGGCCGCCCCGGGCGGCTGCTGGTCCGGCGCCGGCCCAAGCTGGTGTCGCTGCGCACGACCTTCGCCGTGTCCTTCGCGGCCGTCACCGCCGCCGTCACGATCCTCGTCGGCATCCTCTCCTACGGTGCCGCCGCCCGCCTGGTCCGCGTCGACCAGCAGTCCGTGTTCACGCAGGTCGTGCAGGACGTGCAGGACGAGGTGCGGCAGCACGAGATGGTGCCGGACGACTTCTCCTCCTCCCGCCCCGGCCACGACGTCGTACGGCCCGCCCGCACCGACGTCCAGGTGCTCGGCGCGCGGGGCGACATCGTCGACCACGGCAGCCCGGTCCTGCCCGTCACCGCCCGCGACCGGGACACCGCGGGGGCGGCGGCGGCCGGGAAGCTGGTCGAGCACAAGGACGTCCGGGTCGGCGAGGACCTCTTCCGCATCGCGACCGTCGCGCTCGGCGACGGGCGGGGCGCGGTGCAGGTGGCGCAGGAGTTCAGTGACACCGAGGACCTGCTGCGGGCGCTCCAGCAGCGGACGCTGGCCCTGATGGCGGCGGTCGTGGTCGCCGCCGGGCTGTTCGGCTGGTGGCTGGCCCGCCGGATCACCCGCCGTCTGGTGATCCTCACCTCGGCCGCCGAGGACGTCGCCCGCACCCGCCGGCTCGGCATCGAGGTGCCCGTCGCCGGATACGACGAGGTGGGCCGCCTCGGCCGCGCCTTCGACCGCATGCTGGGCCGCCTCGCCCAGTCGGAGGAGGACCAGCGCCGCCTGGTCCAGGACGCGGGCCACGAACTGCGCACGCCGCTGACCTCGCTCCGTACGAACATCTCGCTGCTGCGCCGCATCGACGAGCTGCCTCCCGCCACCCGCGAGGAACTCGTCGCCGACCTCACCCAGGAGGCTCGGGAACTGACCGACCTGGTCAACGAGCTCGTCGACCTCGCGGCCGGCCAGTCCGACAGCGAGCCCCCGCAGCGCGTCGACCTCGCCGACCTCGCCGAGGACGTGGTGGGCGTGGCCCGCCGCCGTACCGGCCGCGACATCGTCCTGCGCGCCGCCGGCGACACGACGACCGACGGCCGCCCCGGCATGCTGCAGCGCGCCATCTCCAACCTGGTCGAGAACGCCGCCAAGTTCGACCGCGACGGCAAGGCCGCCATCGAGGTCAACGTCACCGGACCCGCCAGGGCGGGCATGGTCCGTGTCGAGGTCCTCGACCGGGGCCCCGGCATCGCCGACGGCGACCTCATCCGCATCTTCGACCGCTTCTACCGCGCCGCCGACGCCCGCTCCCTGCCCGGCTCCGGCCTCGGCCTGTCCATCGTGCGGGAGGTGGCCACGGCGCACGGCGGGGCGCCGTTCGCCTTCCGGCGGGAGGGCGGGGGTGCGGTGATCGGGTTCACGGTGGGCGGGGGCGGCGTCGTGGGCGGTACGCGTGGCGGGGCCTGAGGGGCACATTCCGCGCCCCCACCCGGTCGGGGCCCGCTCGGGGCCGGCGTGTCCCACTCCGTGCTTGACCGGTTGTCCCGCCGGACGGACGTCAGAGCGTCATCCTCCGCAATCCGCGATCAACGGGCTGCCGTCCGTCAGGAACAGGACGGGGACTTGCGACGTCCCGGCAGGCCCGGCAGCGCGGGCGCCGTGAGGAACCCCTCGGCCCGGGCGCTAGCCAGTCCGATGCGGGGGATGTCGCTGCTCTTGGCGAAGAGCAGGAAGCGGGGCTCCCACACGGGCCGGTACTTGGCGTTGGCCCGGTACAGGGACTCGATCTGCCACCAGCGGGAGAAGAAGGTGAGGACCGAGCGCCACAGGCGCAGGACCGGACCGGCGCCGAGACGGGAGCCGCGTTCGAAGACGGACCGGAACATGGCGAAGTTCAGGGACACCCGTCGTACGCCGAACTCCCCCGCCCGCATGAGCAGTTCCACGACCATGTACTCCATCAGGCCGTTCTCGCAGGCCCGGTCCCGGCGCATCAGGTCCAGGGAGAGGCCGTGCTCGCCCCAGGGGACGAAGCTCAGCAGGGCGCGCGGCTCGCCCTCGGCGTCCCGGCACTCGAGCATCACGCAGCGGCCGTCGGCGGGGTCGCCGAGGCGGCCGAGGGCCATGGAGAAGCCGCGTTCGGTGGCGCCGTCGCGCCAGTGGTCGGCGCGGTCGATGAGCAGGGCCATCTCGTCGTCGGGGATGTCCTCGTGGCGGCGGATGCGGATGGTGTAGCCGGCGCGGCGGACCCGGTTGTGGGCCTGGCGGACCACGCGCATCGCCCGGCCCCCCAGGGTGAAGTCGGCCAGGTCGACGATCGCCTCGTCGCCGAGTTCCAGGGCGTCCAGGCCGTGCCGGGCGTAGATGGTGCCGGCCTCCTCGCTCGCCCCCATGACGGCGGGCGTCCAGGCGTGCCGGCGCGCCTCGGCGAGCCAGGCGTCGATGGCGCCGGGCCAGGCCTCGGGGTCGCCGATGGGGTCGCCGGAGGCGAGGCTGACGCCGCCGACGACGCGGTAGGTGAGGGCGGCCTTGCCGCTGGGGGAGAAGACGACGGCCTTGTCGCGGCGCAGGGCGAAGTAGCCGAGGGAGTCGCGTTCACCGTGCTTCGCGAGCAGGTCCCTCAGCCGGCGCTCGTCGTCCTCGCCGAGGAGGGCCTGGCCGCGCGGGGCGCGGAAGCAGGCGTACAGGACGAGGAGGAAGGTCGCGGCGATCAGCACGTTGATGATCACGTCGACCCAGCGGGGCGCGTGCACGGCGTCGACCCGGTCGGCGAGCGGGCCGACGCTGATGCCGCGCAGCAGGGTGTACGCGATCCGGTCCTGGAGCGTGGCGCCGGGCACCTTGTTCGTCGCGTCCACGAGCAGCGTGCCGAGGGTGGCGATGTTCACTACGGCGAGCAGCCGCAGGTACCAGACGGTGGCCGCGGCCGCCCGCGCCCGCAGCAGCGGGCCGGGGAGGGCGGGGACGCGGCGCGGGGTGCGCGGGGCGGGCACCTGTGGGGGGTGCAGGGTCGACTGCTGTGCGGGCAGTGGGGGCATGGTGAGCGGTCACCTTGGTACGGGCGGGGACGGGGACGGGTGGCAGCCGGTCGCGCGGTCCGTCGCGCGCCTTCGCCACCGCTGACCCTACAGTTTGTAGGGTAACGGAGCCTGGCGGCCGCCGTCCGGAAACTGTGCCACGCGAGCCGGCGCGTGCCAGGGCGCGTATGGCGCCGGGCACGCCCGCGGCTCACCCGGCCCGGTCCTCCGTACGCCGCCGGGCCGCCGTCAGCAGCCACGCCAGGTTGCCCACCGCGGCCCCGGCCGCCACCACGGCGGCGATCACCCCGGCCGTGGCCAGCCCGTCGCCGAACAGGTGCGGCCGCCGGTCCAGGCTGTGCAGCCCGAACCCGCACAGCTCGTACACCCCGGCGGCGGCGATCGCCAGGCTCACCACGAGCACGACGACCGTCGGCGCCAGCGTCCGCACGGCCGGTGCCGCGCCCGGTTGTGATGGGCGCACTTCCCGCGTGTCGGCGTCCCGCATGTTTCCCCCGTCGAACAGAGGCCTCCACCGGTGCCTGTGCACCGGTGCCTGCTGATCCATGACTGCTCAGAAAGCAGTTGGGAACCTACGATACGTAGGGGCCGGTGCGTCTTGGGCGGACCACCGTGCGGATACGCATCAGTGCGGACCTGGAGGGCGTCACCGGGCTCCGTACTTGTGAACGACGCCACGGCCCCATGCGCAACCTCCCGCCCGCGGCCCTGCACCCGGCGGCCCGCCTGGTCCGCGGCGGGCCCAAGCAGATGGGGGCATGCTCAGGGACTCACCGGTGAGTACGACACCGTCGTCTGCGTCGGTTGCCACTCCCGGCCGGCGCCCACGGCGTGCTGAGCCACAGTTTCATGGGGCACGAGATCGAGGACATCTGGCTGGACGGCCGCCCCGTCGGCGAGATCGGCCTGGCCCGGGCCACCGCGGCGGCGATCGGCGTGCCCGTGGTTGGTCGCCCTCTGCCGGCGACGACGCGGCCTGCGCGGAGGCGACGGACCGGGACGCGGCATCGTCAC
The DNA here is from genome assembly GCF_044453765.1 of Streptomyces sp. NPDC051636. NCBI lineage: Bacteria > Bacillati > Actinomycetota > Actinomycetes > Kitasatosporales > Streptomycetaceae > Streptomyces > Streptomyces sp. NPDC051636. The sequence continues at coordinate 9,335 of NZ_JBITDA010000042.1, forward strand.
GGCCCGTGAAGTACGCGCGCGACCGCTTCGGAGCTGCGCCCCGCGGCCGAGGCTCACCAGGAGATCGAGGACGCGGTCATCCGGGCCCGCCCTCGCCGCCATCCCCGACCCGGCCCCGCCCGCGACCGGCGCCGTCACCCTCGCCGTCCGCCGGCAGTCCTCCTCCGTGGCCCGCCACCCTGCCGGGCATCCCCGGCGTCACTGCCACCGGCAGCCGCACCGGGCGAGCGGCCGCCTTCCCTCTCTCCACCGCCAGTCCGGCGCGTGGACGCGGGTGGCGGCCTCGCTGACCCATCAGCCGCCGTACTGCTGACGTCTACGGCTCGAGATTCACCGTCTGAGTCGTCGACGTGCCGAGCGGCCGCTTGAGCGTGAACGTGTCCCGGTACTTGGCGCCTTCCTCGCAGGTCACCGTCGCGGTGGCCTTCACGCCCTTCTTGGAGACGTTCTTGAAGGTGACCTTGTAAGCGCCCGAGTCGCCTACGTCCGGACCGCTGTCCCTGCGGGTTTCCTGGCCCGTCGTGATCGACACGGTGGCGGGGGAGGTTCCGTCCTCGCAGTCATCGACCGATCCCTGAACCGTGACCGTCTTGCTGTTCGGATCGGCTCCCGCAGGGCCCGCCGCCGCGAGCGAGGCCAGCCCCGTCAGAGGGAACACCGCTGAGACGGCGAGAATTGCGACACGGTTGCGCATGATTTCTCCTAGCTTGTCGGCTCCTCTCTCCAACGTCGGGCTTCCGACCTGTGCGGATCAAGGGAAAGAACTACCCACGGGGGCCGGGGTAGGACTACCCGGTGTGACGCCGCGACCGGCGGTGTGGCCTGTATCGCTGGCTCGGGGTGGAGAGGCAGGCCCGGGTGTGGGTACCCCCCGTGACGAGCGGAGCCCGGATGCGAGGGGCTGCCCCACGAAGAGGCCGCGGAGGCCGCCGGCTGCCCCGCCGGGACGATCCGCTCGCGGGTGGCACGGGCCCGGGCGACCCTCGTCGAAATCCTCGCCGACGCCGAGGAAGCGCGCGTCCCGGTGTCCGCCACGCAGGTCACGCCTCCTGCTCGGCGTCGATCTCGGCGATCAGGGCCTCGATCCGGGTCCTGATGTCGTCGCGGATCGGACGGACGGCCTCGACACCCTTGCCGGCCGGGTCCTCCAGGGCCCAGTCGAGGTACTTCTTGCCGGGGAAGACCGGGCAGGCGTCGCCGCAGCCCATGGTGACGACGTAGTCGGACGCCTGGACGGCCTCGGTGGTCAGGATCTTCGGCCTGGCCTCGGAGATGTCCACGCCGACTTCCCTCATGGCCTCGACCGCGGCCGGGTTGACCCGGTCGCCCGGGACGGAGCCGGCGGAGCGGACCTCGATCCGGTCGCCCGCGAGGTGGTCGAGGAATCCGGCTGCCATCTGCGAACGCCCGGCGTTGTGGACGCAGACGAACAGCACGGAGGCGAGCGGGCTGGAGGGCATCGGGTTTCCTTCGTGAGTGGCTCAAGAGGGTTGTTGCGACGGGGACCGAGCAGACCAACCTCTCGACCACTTTAAGGTGCTGCGAGGTCCTGCCCCTGCCCACCGCCGCCACGGCGACCGCACCGAGGAGTCCTGTTGACCGCCACCGAGGCCACCGAGCACGACAAACCGGGGAAATGCGCGACAGCGCCCGGCGCTGAGCCGCAGCCCGCCCGGGTGCCACCCCGCCCCGGACACCGCCGCTGATCGCCAGGGCCGCCGCCGAACTGGTCGGCACGGCGGCGCTCGTCGCGATCGTCGTCGGCTCCGGCATCCAGTCCACCGAGCTGACCAAGGACGCCGGCCTGCAGCTGCTGGCCAACTCCACGGCCACCGTCCTCGGCCTCGGCGTCCTGATCACCCTGCTCGGCCCGGTCTCCGGCGCGCACTTCAACCCGGCCGTCACCCTGGCCGAGTGGTGGACCGCCCGCCGCGGCGGCGCCGGAGTCACCGTCCGAGAGGCGGACGTCTACGTCCCCGCCCAGATCGCCGGCGCGATCGCGGCCGCGATCCTGGCGGACGCGATGTTCGGGGAGCCGCTGGTGAAGTGGTCCTCCCATGACCGCTCCGCCGGACACCTGCTGCTCGGCGAGGTCGTCGCCACGGCCGGCCTCATCCTGCTGATCTTCGCTGAGAGCCGGCGCTCAGCCGGCGGTCTTCAGCATCCGGCCCATCGCGGCCACCACAGACCGTTCGACGCGGTAGTAGACCCAGGTGCCGCGCCGTTCGGAGGTGAGCAGCCCGGCCTCCTTGAGCTTCTTCAGGTGGTGGGAGACGGTCGGCTGCGACACCCCGACGTCGGAGATGTCGCACACGCACGCCTCGCCGCCCTCGTGCGAGGCGACCAGCGAGAACAGGCGCAGGCGCACGGGGTCGCCGAGCGCCTTGAACATCCGGGCGGTCCGCTCGGCCTCGTCGGCCGTCAGCGGACGCTCGGCCAGCGGCGGGCAACAGGGCGCCGCGGTCTCCGGGGCGCCGGGCTCCAGCAGCGGCAGCGCCTTGGTATTCGACATACGTCTATGTTGACACACGTCGAACCACCAACCTTGGGTTCGATGGATGTCTATGTTGACGATCGTCGAAACAGGTGGGACGCTGGGAGCTCAAGATATCGATGAACGTCGAAGCAAAGGGGATCGCCGTGAGCGCCTCCACCACCGACCAGCTGCCCGTCGTGGTCGTCGGAGCCGGCCCGGTCGGGCTGGTCGCAGCCGCCCACCTCGTCGGACGCGGCCTGCAACCGCTGGTCCTGGAGGCCGGCCCGTCCGCCGGTACGGCCGTGCGGGACTGGGCGCACGTGCGCCTGTTCTCGACGTGGGCCGAGATCACCGACCCGGCGGCCGAGAAGCTCCTGGCCCCCACCGGCTGGACCCGCCCCGACGGCACGACGTACCCGACCGGCGGCGACTGGGCCGAGCGCTACCTCCAGCCGCTCGCCGACGTCCTCGCGGACAAGGTCCGCTACGGAGCGACGGTCACGGGCGTCGCCCGCGCCGGCCGGGACCGCATCGTCGACTCCGGCCGCGAAGAACAGCCCTTCACGGTGCACGTCCGCACGGCGGACGGCCGCGAGGAGCGCGTCACCGCGCGCGCGGTCGTCGACGCCTCCGGCACCTGGTCGACTCCCGGCCCGCTCGGCGCGAACGGCCTGCCCGCCCTCGGCGAGAAGACGGCGGCCGACCGTGTCTCCTACCGCGTCCCGGACCTGAAGGACCCGGCTGTCCGCGCCCGTTACGCGGGCAGGCGCACCGCGGTCGTCGGCTCCGGGGCTTCGGCGTTCACCGCCCTCGCGTACCTCGCCGACCTGGCGAAGGAGGAGGCCGGCACGCACGCGGTGTGGATCCTGCGCCGCGGCATCGGCGCCGGCACCTACGGCGGCGGCGAGACCGACCAGCTGCCCGCCCGGGGCGCTCTCGGTCTGCGCGCCAGGGACGCCGTGGAGAGCGGGTACGCCTCCGCCGTCACCGGCTTCCGCACGGAGACCGTCGAGCGGGACGGCGGCCGGCTCGTCCTTGTCGCGGAGGACGGCCGCCGCCTCGACGCGGTGGACGAGGTGATCGTCCTGACCGGCTTCCGCCCGGATCTGTCCTTCCTCTCGGAGGTACGCCTCGGCCTGGACGAGCGCCTCCAGGCGCCGACCGCGCTGGCCCCGCTCATCGACCCCAACGTCCACTCCTGCGGCACCGTCCACCCGCACGGCGTGAAGGAGCTCTCCCACCCGGAGCAGGGTGTCTACCTGGTCGGCATGAAGTCCTACGGCCGCGCGCCCACGTTCCTCGCCATGACCGGCTACGAGCAGGTCCGTTCCATCGCCGCCGCGATCGCGGGCGACCAGGAGGCCGCCGGGCGCGTCGAGCTCACCCTCCCGGAGACCGGGGTGTGCGGCGGCGCGGGCCTGTTCGACGAGCCGGAGAACGCCGAGCAGTCCGGCGGCTGCTGCTCCGCACCCACCACCCTCCAGATCGGCATCGGCGCCCCGGCATCCTCCGGCGGCTGCTGAACCCCTCACCCACGCAAGGAGGCACGTCATGCCGTCCCGAGTACAGCTCGCCCTCCGCGTCCCCGACCTCGCCGAGTCCGTCGCCTTCTACCGCAGGCTCTTCGGCACCGGACCCGCCAAACTCCGCGACGGCTACGCCAACTTCGCCATCGCCGAACCCCCGCTCAAGCTCGTCCTGATCGAAGGCGCCGCGGGGCAGGACACGCGCATGGACCACCTCGGCGTCGAGGTCGAGACCGCCGAAGCGGTCCACGCGGCCGCCACCCGCCTGCGCGAGGCGGGCCTGGCCACGACCGAGGAGAACGACACCACCTGCTGCTACGCCCTCCAGGACAAGGTCTGGGTGCACGGCCCCGGCCGGGAACCCTGGGAGGTGTACGTCGTCAAGGCCGACGCCGACTCGCTCGCCAAGCGGCGGAACAGCACCTGCCGCTGACCACCCGATGACCGGCCTTCACCCGGATCAGGGCGAGGCCGCGTCGTCGACGGTGTCCCGCACGTCCAGGACGGCGTCGGCTCCGGTGAGTTCCAGCACGCGCCTGAGCTGTGGTGCGGGCGCGGCCACGCGCAGGCTCGTCTCCTGATGGACGCGCACCACCAGGTTCAGGAACGACGAGTCCGCGAACGTGACCGCGGAAGCGTCCAGCACCACTCGGCGATGCTTCTCGGCGGCTGTCTCCAGCGCGGCGGTCAGCGGGCCGAGGGAATTCATGTCGCAGTCGCCGCGAGCGACGACCACCCACGCCCCGCCCAACTCGTACTGAACCACGCCTGCCGGCTCTGGTACATACCCATTGAGCTGGGCAGGCGGCTCCTGGCCATGCCTGTCGACCGGACTCATGTCCGGAAGTATGCCCGGCCGCGCGGCCCTCCGGCAGAGCGCACCGGGACCGGGGAAAGCATTTACATGGAGCGGGGAAACCGTAAACAGGCGCAAACGGGTGACCCCGGATGCCGGGATCACCCCTCCGGGGTCACTGTGGCCATCCGGCCGGTGACGTAGCCCGAGCCGCCACTGGAGTTGGAGTCGGCGTCGCGGTAACGCGGATCGTCCGAGTCCTACGGGCGGTCGGTGACGTGCCGCCAGCTTCCGCCGGTGCGTCCGGCGAAAGATTGGCCGCCTGCTGGTCTGCCGCTGTCGATTCTCTGGGCTTGCTCTGGACAGCGCGTTCCTAGGGTCGTGACGTCCCCCGGAGGTCCGCCCCCGGACCCCGCTCCCCGAAATCCTGGAGACCTCTGATGCGTGCAATGCCCCGCCGTGCCCTGGCCGCCGCCGCTCCCGCCGCCGTGCTGATGTTCGCCCTGGTGGCCTGCGGTGGCGGTGGCGACTCCGACTCGGGCGGCTCGAAGGCCGCGGACAGCCGGCGGTCGGCGCAGAGCGAGGGCGGCGCGCAGTCGGCGGGCGAGGCCGCCGGGGACACCGATGACAAGAAGGAGCCGCCGCTGACCGGCGAGGTCAAGCAGAAGGCCGAGACCGCGGCGCTCGCCGCGTACCCGGGCACGGTCGTCAAGTCCGAGGAGGACGCGGAGAAGCCCGGCATGTACGCGGTGGAGGTCAAGAAGGAGGACGGCTCGACGGTCGAGGTGTACCTGGACAAGTCGTTCAAGGTCTCGGGCACCAAGCAGGAGGGCACCGAGGAGACGGAGGACGCGGGCTGACTTTCCTCCGTCCGGCGTCGTCACCGTCCCCGCTCACCCCGCCCGGCCGGTCCCTTTCTCCCCCCCCTCGACCGGCCGGGCGGCTTCCCCGCGTCTCCACCGTCCCGGACGCGCGGAGCACCGCTCGTCCCCCAGGCCGCTTGCGAGTTCGCGTGAACAGTCCGACCCGCCTTGCACAGCTGTGCGAGCCTGTCGCCATGCGGCTGCTCCTGATCGAAGACGACGACCGGATCGCCGGGCCCCTCACGGAAGGGCTGGGCCGCTACGGCTTCACCGTCGACCGGGTGCGCACCGGCGCCGCCGGGCTCACCAGCGGCGGCTCTCCCGACCTGGTCCTGCTCGACCTCGGGCTGCCGGACATGGACGGCCTGGACGTGTGCCGCAGCCTGCGCGCCCGCTCGGCCATCCCGATCATCATGATCACCGCGCGGGGTGAGGAGGCCGACCGGGTGGCGGGCCTGGAACTCGGCGCGGACGACTACCTGGCCAAGCCGTTCGGCGTACGGGAGCTGGTGGCCCGGATCCGCGCGGTCACCCGCCGCACCGGCGCCCTGCCGACCGTGCCGCAAACCCCGCAGGCCACGCCCGCAGCGGTGGCCGCACCTCAGCGACTGGGCTCGCTCGAGGTGGACCGGCGCACCCGGCAGGTCCGGGTCGACGGCCGCGAAGTGGCCCTGACCCCACGCGAGTTCGACCTGCTCGCCTACCTCGCCCAGGACCCGGGAGCCGTCCACTCCCGGCAGCAGATCATGGACGCGGTGTGGGACCCGCACTTCTTCGGCCCCACCAAGACCCTGGACGCCCATGTCGCCTCGCTGCGCCGCAAGCTCGGTGACCCGGGCTGGATCACCACCGCGCGCGGCGTCGGCTTCCGCCTGACCGTGCCGGGGGACCCGCCGCCCGGAGCCGCCGGATGACCCGTCGCCTGCTGCTCAGCTACCTGGGCCTGGCTCTGCTCGTGCTGGCCGGCCTGGAGATCCCGCTCGGCTGGATCTACGCCCGCGGCGAGACCGCCCGCTTCTCGCAGAGCGTCGAGCGGGACGCGTCGATGCTCGCCGAGGTGACCGAGGAGAACATCGAGGAGGGCAAGACCGCCGAACTGCCCGCCGTGATCGGCGAGTACGCCGCCGAATCGGGCGGCCGGGTGATCGTGGTCGACCGCAAGGGCATCGTCCTCGCCGACTCCGGTGCCGGTTCCGCTGCCGGACCGGCAACCCGCCCCGGAACCGACCTCTCCCGCGAGCCGGACATCGCCGCCGCCCTGCGCAACCAGACCACGGTCACCACCCGCACCTGCACCGAAGGCGGCGAGGTGCTCTCCGCCACCCTGCCGGGCTCCTCCGGCACCACCGTCCGCGGGGCGCTGCGGCTGACGTACCCGATGACGACGGTCACCGACCGGGTGCACCGCGTCTGGCTCGCCCTCGCGCTCGCCGGCGCCTGCGTCCTGGCCGCCGTCGCGCTGGTCGCCTTCACCCTCGCCCGCTGGATCACCCGCCCGCTGCGCACCCTGGAACGGGCCACCACCCAACTCGCCGCCGGCCACCTCGCCAACCCGCCCGACGCCACCACCGGCCCGCCCGAACTCCGCAGCCTGGCGACCTCGTTCACCCGTACCGCCACCCGGCTGCAGCACCTGCTCAAGGCCCAGCACGCCTTCGCCGCGGAAGCCTCCCACCAGCTCAAGACCCCGCTGACCGCCCTGCGGCTGCGGCTGGAGAACTTCGAGCCCTACCTCGACCCGCGCGCCCACGCCAGCCTCGACGAGACCATCGAGGAAGTCGAACGGCTCGGCCGCATGGTCCAGGGCCTGCTCGCCCTGGCCCGCCTGGAGAACACGGCGACCACTCCCGAGCCGGTCGACCTGGATGCCGTAGTGGCCGAACGGGTCGCGATGTGGGAGCCGCTCGCCGCCGAACAGTACGTCGCCCTCGCCGTCACAGGAGTTCCCGCCGGTCAGGTCTGGGCGATTCCCGGTGCGTTGGAGCAGATCATCGACAACCTGCTCGCCAACGCGCTGCGCGTCTCGCCGCCGGGCAGCACGCTCACCCTCGCCCGCGCCCCCGGCACCGAACTCCACGTCATCGACCAGGGCCCCGGCATGTCGCCGGCAGACCGGGAGCGGGCCTTCGACCGGTTCTGGCGAGCCTCGGACTCCCACCACGACGGCACCGGCCTCGGCCTCCCGATCGTCCGCCACCTCACCCACGCCTCCGGCGGCGAGATCACCCTGCACGCCGCGCCGGGTGGCGGCCTGACCGCCCGCGTCCGCCTGCGCCCCGCCGGCCCCCCTCCCCGACGCCTCGCGCGCCGACCCCACACGGCGGCACCCTCCCACGGCAGCACATCCGCGACCGTCCCCGGTGAACGCGCCGGCGGGTGACGGGCGGCCCGGACGCCCGAGAACCCGGCGCGTCACCGAGCAGGAACCGTACGTGCGGGCGCGGCTTCGCCGTGCACGAGGCGATGGACCAGGTCGGTGCACTGGCCGGACCGCTCGCCGTGCCCGGCATGCGCACGCTCACGGGCGGTGACTGCGGCCCGGCACTCGGCGTGCTCGCCGTCCCGGGCGCTGGGGCCGCTGGTGTGGCTGCGGGCGAGGTGCCCGACCCGGCGGCGTACGAGCGGAGTCCGTACGGCAGGGACGGCGCGGCCACGCACCTGCCCCCACGAAACCCCGGCTCAGGGCCAGACAAGGCAATAAGGCTGATGCCCCGCCTCATGCAACCGATGCGAGAAGTCCTGCCACTCGTGCAGCAACTGGTACACATTGAACGCGTCCCGGGGCCCGCCCCGGTCCGGCACCGTGGACCAGATGAACGCCGCCGCGCCCACCGCTTCCTCGCCGATGCCCCGCAGGGGGTCGACGACGGTCATGGGGAGTTTGACGACCGCGTAGTCGGGGTGCAGGACGACCAGTTCCAGGGGCGGCACCTTGTGCAGGGGGACGCCCTCGATACCGGTGAGGACCATCGCGGCCATCGTCTCCGGCTTGATCTTGGTGAACATGCCGTTCATGCCGAGCTCGTCGCCGCCGAGTTCCTCAGGGCGCATCGAGATCGGGACGCGGGCCGCGGTCGCGCCGTCCGGCGCGCCGAAGTATTTGTACGTCACCCCCACCCGACCACCATTCCTGCTCCCCGCCCTCAGCCGGTCGACCCGACGATCAGTACGTCGGTCGAGCCGCTCCGGCTCATTCGGTACACCCTGTGCCTGACGTGCCTCGGTTGTTTCCTCCGCCTCGCGTCGGTGCCTTCCCCGCCGGGCACGCCGAGGACCCAGGTCATCAGTCCCCTCGCCCAGTCCGCCACCGCGATGCATATCTCCACCCGACTGCTTTTCTAGGACGCGTGGCCCCCGCCGCGCAACCCGATCATCGTGCCAGTGACCTCCCCCACGGCCGCCCGCCGAAACGTGCGGGGAAACAAAGTCCGCGGGACCACGTCCCAGTCTCGCAGATGGCGGAGGCTCGACCACGTGTTTGCGACGGCCGCCACCCGCAGTCGCCCCGCAACCGCCCCCGCAGTCGCCCCGCAGCCGCCCCCGCCTTGTCGGACCCGCCCCCGCGTCGGCCTACCCTGAGGAGGTCACCCTGTCAGCGAAGGTCGGAGAAGCCGCAGGTCATGAGTGAAGCCAACTCTTCGGGAGCGCTGCCGGCAGCGCCCTACCCCTACGAAGCGCCCCTCTCGCAGGCCCTGTTCGACCGCGCGGCCGCCGTCACGCCGGGCGGTGTGAACTCCCCGGTGCGCGCCTTCCGGGCCGTGGGCGGTACACCCCGGTTCATGGCGTCCGGCACCGGTCCGTACCTGACCGACGCCGACGGGCGGGAGTACGTGGACCTCGTGTGTTCGTGGGGGCCCATGATCCTTGGGCACTCCCACCCGGAGGTCATCGCCGCCGTGCAGGAGGCCGTCGCGCGCGGTACGTCCTTCGGTACGCCCGGTGAGGGCGAGGTCGCCCTCGCGGAGGAGATCGTCGCCCGGGTCGAGCCCGTCGAGCAGGTGCGGCTGGTCTCCAGCGGGACCGAGGCCACCATGTCCGCGATCCGGCTGGCCCGCGGGTTCACACAGCGGTCCAAGGTGATCAAGTTCGCCGGGTGCTACCACGGGCACGTCGACTCGCTCCTCGCCGCGGCGGGCTCCGGCGTCGCCACCTTCGCGCTGCCCGACACGCCCGGCGTCACCGGCGCCCAGGCCGGCGACACGATCGTGCTGCCGTACAACGACCTGGAGGCCGTGCACGCCGCCTTCCACGCCCACCCCGGCGAGATCGCCTGCGTGATCACGGAGGCCTCGCCCGGAAACATGGGCGTCGTACCGCCCGCGCCCGGGTTCAACCAGGGGCTGAAGGACGCCTGCGCGCAGAACGGCGCCCTGTACATCTCCGACGAGGTGATGACCGGGTTCCGTACCAGCCGCGCCGGCTGGTACGGCATCGACGGGGTCAAGCCGGACCTGATGACCTTCGGCAAGGTCATGGGCGGCGGTTTCCCGGCGGCGGCCTTCGGCGGGCGTGCCGACATCATGGCGCACCTCGCCCCCGCCGGGCCCGTCTACCAGGCCGGCACCCTCTCCGGGAACCCCGTCGCCACCGCCGCGGGCCTCGCCCAGCTGCGTCTGCTCGACGACGCCGCGTACGACAAGGTGAACGCCGTCTCGGAGCAGATCCAGGGCCTGGTCACCGAGGCGCTCACCAAGGAGGGCGTGGCCCACCGGCTGCAGGCCGCCTCCAACATGTTCTCCGTCTTCTTCACCGACCGCTCCGTGCGGAACTACGAGGACGCCAAGGCGCAGGAGTCCTTCCGCTTCACCGCGTTCTTCCACTCGTTGCTGGCGAACGGCGTCTACCTGCCACCGTCGTCCTTCGAGTCCTGGTTCGTGTCCACGGCCCACGACGAGCGGGCCATCCAGCGGATCGCCGACGCCCTTCCGGCGGCGGCCCGAGCGGCGGCGGAGGCCACCCCGGCATGAGCAACGGCATGAGCGACAACAGCAACGGCAACGGTGCGAACACCGGCAACGACGAGATCACCGTCGTCCACCTCATGCGGCACGGCGAGGTCGCCAACCCGAGCGGTGTCCTCTACGGGCGCCTGCCCGGCTACCACCTCTCCGAGCTGGGCCGGCAGATGGCCGAGCGGGTCGCCGAGCACCTCGCCCCGCGCGATGTGACGTACGTCGTCGCCTCCCCGCTGGAGCGGGCGCAGGAGACCGCGTCCCCGATCGCCAAGGCGCACGGCCTGGACCTGGACACCGACGCCCGGCTCATCGAGGCCGAGAACGTCTTCCAGGGCAAGGCCTTCGGCGTCGGAGACGGGGCGCTTCGCCGGCCGGAGAACTGGAAGCACCTGGTCAACCCCTTCAAGCCGTCCTGGGGGGAGCCCTACGTCGACCAGGTCGTGCGGATGATGGGCGCGCTGAACGCGGCCAAGGACCGGGCGCGCGGGCACGAGGCCGTGCTGGTCAGCCATCAGCTGCCGATCTGGATCGTGCGGTCGTACGTGGAGCGGCGGCGGCTGTGGCACGACCCGCGCAAGCGGCAGTGCACGCTCGCCTCCCTGACGACTTTCACATACCAGGGGGACAGGATCGTCTCCGTCGGCTACTCCGAGCCCGCCCGCGACCTCGTCCCGCCCCATCTGCTGGCCGGCGGGAAGCCGGTGAAGGGGCAGGGGAAGGCGTTCGGGGCCTGAGCCGTCCGGCCGGGCGGGCGCCGCGCTCTCCGGGACGCCTTTGTGACGTTTGTCGCGAATTATCTGAGAAGTACCCGACATGTGGCGGAACCTCCCTGTTCGTCACGCCCTCTGAGTGGGTGACCACCAGCAGGACGTGACGAATCGGGGTTCTCATGCGCACCTTCTCCCGACGGGGAATACTCGGCCTCGGCGCGGGCGCCGCGGCCGCCGCCTCACTCGCGGGCTGCGGCACGCTCGAGGCGTCAGACGGCGGCGGGCACGGTTCCGGTTCCGGCCAGGGGCGGTCCCGTGGTCACGGCGGTGGCAGCGGTGCGCATCCCGCCCGCCCCCTCGGCGACGGCTCGACGTCCTTCACCGGCAAGCAGCCCCGCCAGCCGGCCAGGCCCGAGCCGCTGGAGCCCGGTCAGGAGCCGCCGCAGTTCGTCATCTTCTCCTGGGACGGGGCCGGCGAGGTCGGCAACGGTCTCTTCCCGCGCTTCCTGGACCTCGCCAAGGAGCACGGCGCGAGCATGACCTTCTTCCTCTCGGGGCTGTACCTGCTGCCCGAGTCGAAGAAGCGGCTGTACAACCCGCCGAACAACCCGCGCGGCGCCTCCGACATCGGCTACCTCGCCGACGACCACATCAAGGCGACGCTCACCAGCGTCCGCCGCGCCTGGCTGGAGGGCCACGAGATCGGCACCCACTTCAACGGGCACTTCTGCGGGGACGGCTACGGCTCGGTCGGTCACTGGACCCCGCAGCAGTGGAAGAGCGAGATCGAGCAGGCGAAGTCCTTCGTGAAGGAGTGGCGGACCAATACCGGCTGGACCGGCCTGCCGGCGCTGCCGTTCGACTACGACAAGGAGCTCGTCGGCGGCCGTGCGCCCTGTCTGCTCGGCCAGGACAACCTGCTGCCCACCGCCCGCGAGCTCGGCTGGCGCTACGACGCCTCCTCGCCCGGCGGCCGTCAGGTGTGGCCCGGCAAGCGCCTGGGGATCTGGGACCTGCCCTTGCAGCAGATACCTTTCCCCGGGCATTCGTTCGAGGTGCTCTCGATGGACTACAACATGCTCGCCAACCAGTCCGTCAACTCCACCAGGGCGCCCGCCCACAACTACCCGCGCTGGCGGCAGCAGTCCGCGCAGGCCTACATATCCGGCTTCCAGCGGGCATACGAGACAAACCGGGCACCCTTCTTCATCGGCAACCACTTCGAGCAGTGGAACGGCGGCATCTACATGGACGCCGTCGAGGAGGCCTTCAAGCACATCGCCCGGGAGAAGGAGAAGGGCGCGGACGTGCGGCTGGTCTCCTTCCGGCAGTTCGTGGACTGGCTGGACGCGCAGAAGCCGGAGGTGCTCGCCAAGCTGCGTACGCTGGAGGTCGGGCAGCGCCCGGCGGGCGGCTGGAAGAGCTTTCTGTCGGACGCGAAGTCGGCCTCCTCGAACGCCGCCTGAAATGCGGTTTTCCGCCCGCAAGGGGGGTGCGCAACAGCCTCGGAACGGGCATGCGAAACTTTTCACATGAGTACCCGTAGCCGCGTCCTGCTCGCCGCCACGGCCGCCGCGGCGGCCCTGACCCTGTCCGGGTGCGGCTCCGGCGGGACCTCGGGCGGAGGCGGCAACACCAACTTCGTCACCGGCAACAACGGCATCGACACGGCCCCCAAGGGCAAGCGGGCCGCGGCCCCCGACCTGTCCGGCAAGACCATCGACGGCAAGACCCTCGACGTCGCCGACTACAAGGGCAAGGTCGTCGTCGTCAACATCTGGGGCTCCTGGTGCGGGCCCTGCCGGGCGGAGGCGCAGTACTTCGCGAAGGTCTCCAAGGAGTACCAGGGCAAGGGCGTGCAGTTCGTCGGCATCAACACCCGGGACACCAGCACCACCCCCGCGGTCGCCTTCGAGAAGGAGCACGGGGTCACCTACCCGAGCCTGTACGACCCGACCGGCAAGCTGATGCTCCGCTTCAAGAAGGGCACGCTCAACCCGCAGCTGGTCCCCACCACGCTGATCCTCGACCGCGACGGCAAGATCGCCGCGCGGGCGCTGGAGGCGCTCAGCGAGGAGAACCTGCTGAAGATGCTCAAGCCGGTCCTCGCGGAGAAGTGACGTGAGTGCGCTTGTGACGCTCGCCGCGGTGACGGGCCAGAACGCGACCGTGCGCGACGGCGCCCTGCTCATCGCCCTGCCGGTCGCCGTGCTCGGCGGCCTCGTCTCCTTCTTCTCCCCGTGCGTGCTGCCGCTCGTCCCCGGCTATCTCTCCTATGTGACCGGTGTCACCGGCGCCGACCTGGGGGATGCCCGCCGGGGCCGGATGGTGGCGGGTGCCTCGCTCTTCGTGCTCGGCTTCACAGCCGTGTTCGTTTCCGGCGGGGCACTGTTCGGCTTCTTCGGGCAGACGCTGCAGGAGTACAAGGACACCCTGTCCAAGGTGCTCGGCGTGCTCATGATCCTGCTGGGCGTCTTCTTCATGGGGCTGATGCCCTGGCTGACCCAGCGTGAGTTCCGCTTCCACAGTCGGCCGGCCACGGGCCTGGTGGGCGCGCCCCTCCTCGGCGCCCTCTTCGGGATCGGCTGGACGCCCTGCATCGGCCCCACCCTCGCCTCCGTCGTCGCCCTGTCGTCCCAGCAGGCGAGTGCCGGCAGGGGTGCCATACTGACCGTCGCCTACTGCCTCGGCCTCGGCGTGCCCTTCGTCCTCACCGCCGTCGCCTTCCGCAAGGCCCTGGGCGCGTTCGGCTGGGTCAAGCGCCACTATGTCTGGGTGATGCGCGTCGGCGGCACGATGATGATCGTGACCGGTGTGCTGCTGCTGACCGGGGCGTGGGACCGTCTCGTGCAGGAGATGCAGACCTGGTCCGACGGCTTCACTGTGGGGATCTGATCAATGAGCACGACGGAAAAGACCGGACCCGGCAACTCCCCGGGTGGAGCCGAGGACCAGGACCTCGGGGCGGCCGGCTCCCAGCTGTCCACCGCCCCGCGGGAAGAGATGGTGAGCCTGCCCTCGCTCGGCGTCATCGGCTGGCTCCGCTGGTTCTGGCGCCAGCTCACCTCCATGCGCGTCGCGCTGCTGCTCCTGCTGCTGCTCTCGCTCGGCGCGATCCCCGGCTCGCTGATCCCGCAGACCGGCACCGACGCCGCCAAGGTCGCCGACTTCCGCAAGGCCCACACGACGCTCGCGCCGGTCTACGACAAGCTCGGCCTCTTCCACGTCTACGGCTCGGTGTGGTTCTCCGCGATCTACATCCTGCTGTTCGTCTCCCTCATCGGCTGCATCATCCCGCGCACCTGGCAGTTCGTCGGCCAGCTGCGCGGCCGCCCGCCCGCCGCGCCCAGGCGGCTGAACCGGCTGCCCGCCTCCACCACCTGGCGCACGACGGCCGACCCCGAGCAGGTCCACGAGGCCGCGCTCGCCCTGCTGAAGAAGCGCCGCTTCCGCGCCCATGTCACCGGTGACGCCGTCGCCGCCGAGAAGGGCTACGTCCGCGAGCTGGGCAACCTCGTCTTCCACATCGCGCTGATCGTGCTGCTGGTGGCCTTCGCCTCGGGCCAGCTGTACAAGTCGGACGGCACCAAGCTGGTCGTCGAGGGCGACGGGTTCGCCAACTCGATCCTGCAGTACGACGACTTCAAGTCCGGCAGCCTCTTCCGGAGCGACGACCTGGTGCCGTTCAGCTTCGACCTGAAGGACTTCACGGCCACCTACGAGGCCAGCGGCCCCAACAAGGGCACCCCGCGCGCCTTCCAGGCGAAGATCACGTACAGCAAGGGCGCGTACGGCAAGGAGCAGCCGACCACCGTCAAGGTCAACGAACCACTGAAGATCGACGACGCCAAGGTCTACCTCGTCAGCCACGGCTACGCGCCCGTCATCACCGTCCGCGACGGCAAGGACAACGTCGTCTACCACGACGCCGTACCGCTGTTGCCGCTCGACGGAAACGTCACCTCGCAGGGCGTCATCAAGGTCATGGACGGCTACAGGAACGCCCGGGGCGTCAGCGAGCAGCTGGGCGTCCAGGCCTTCTTCCTGCCGACCTACGGCGGGGGCGCCTCGGTGCTCTCGCAGTTCCCGGCACTGCTGAACCCGGTGCTGAACCTGGCGCCGTACCACGGCGACCTCGGCGTCGACTCGGGACTCCCGCAGAGCGTGTACCAGCTCGACAAGAGCCACATGAAGGAGTTCAAGGACTCCAAGGGCGCGCAGCTGAGGGACAACCTGAAGCCCGGGCAGACCATGCGGCTGCCGAACGGCGCCGGCTCGATCACCTTCGAGAAGGACGTCAAGGAGTGGGCGGGCTTCGAGATCGTCCAGGAGCCCGGCAGCGGCTGGGCGCTCGGCGGCGCGCTCGCCGCGATCTTCGGTCTCGCCGCGTCCCTGTTCATCCAGCGCCGCCGCGTCTGGGTGCGGGCCGTCCGGGGCGCCGACGGCGTCACGGTCGTCGAGATGGCCGGGCTCGGCCGCAGCGAGTCCGCCAAGGTGCCCGAGGAACTGGGCGACCTCGCCGGAATCCTCTACGACCAGGCGCCGGGGGCACCCGACGCCGACGACGACCCATCAGAATCCCCCGACCCCCAAGCCGTACCTGCCGAAGGGGCTGAGCAGCAGTGACTCTCGCCGCCGCGACCAACGAACACCTCGCGAGTATCAGCAACACGCTGATCTACTCGTCGATGGCCGTCTACACCCTGGCCTTCTTCGCGTACATCGCCGAATGGCTCTTCGGCAGCCGCAGCAAGGTGGCCCGTACGGCCGCCGCGCTGACCGCCGACAGCGGGAAGAAGGCGGGGGCCCCCGCCGTCACCGTGAAGAACGCCGGCGGCACCGCCGTACTGGAGCGGCCCCAGGTCGTCGTCCGGTCCGCGAGCGGTGCCCGGGACGTGCCGGACGGCCCCGGCGCGCACGGCGGTGACGAGCAGGGCGACCTCTACGGCCGGATCGCCGTCTCGCTCACGATGCTCGCCTTCCTCATCGAGCTGGGCGGTGTCGTCGCCCGCGCAGCCTCCGTGGAGCGGGCGCCGTGGGGCAACATGTACGAGTTCAACATCACCTTCTCCACGGTCGCGGTCGGCGTGTACCTCGCGCTGCTGGCGCTGAGGAAGAACGTCCGCTGGATGGGCCTGTTCCTGGTCACCTCGGTCCTGCTCGACCTGGGCCTCGCGGTCACCGTCCTCTACACCGCCAGCGACCAGCTGGTCCCCGCCCTGCACTCGTACTGGCTGTACATCCACGTCTCCACCGCGATCTTCTGCGGCGCGGTGTTCTACGTCGGCGCGGTCGCCACGATCCTGTACCTCTTCAAGGACTCGTACGAGAACAAGCTCCTCAGCGGCGGCAAGCCCGGTTCCTTCGCGACCTCCGTCCTGGAGCGGCTGCCCGCCTCCGCCTCCCTCGACAAGTTCGCCTACCGCGTGAACGCGGCCGTCTTCCCGCTGTGGACGTTCACGATCATCGCGGGCGCGATCTGGGCGGGCGACGCCTGGGGCCGCTACTGGAACTGGGACCCGAAGGAGACCTGGTCCTTCATCACCTGGATCGCCTACGCCTGCTACCTGCACGCCCGCGCCACCGCCGGCTGGAAGGGCCGCAAGGCCGCCTACCTGGCCATGATCGCGTTCGGCTGCTGGCTGTTCAACTACTACGGCGTCAACATCTTCGTCAGCGGCAAGCACTCCTACGCGGGCGTGTGACTCCCCCGCGGCGAAGCGACTGGATACGAATCTGCGGAAACGCATCCGCGCGGGGATCACGACGCCTTGAAGGAGGGCCAGGGCACCAGCAACACCGCCGTCCTGCGCCGGGCGGTCGTCGACAAGGCGGGCCGGCGCCCGTAACGGGGGTGCACAACCCCCGGCTCAGGGCCAGGCTGGTGTCATGACCGGTTCCATCGAACAGGGCACCAGCCAGACCCACGGGAACACGCACATACTGCACTTCCTGGTGCGGCTCCCGAGGCCCATGGAGAAGGTCTGGCCGGCGCTGGCCACCCCGGAGGGGCTGGCGGGCTGGTTCACGGACGTCGACGTGCTGGAACCGCGGCTCGGCGGGATGGTCGCGCTGCGCGGCCTGGGCGCCGGGGAGATCACCGCGTGGGACGTGGACCGGGTCGCCGAGTACACCGTCGAGGGCGGCGGCCGCATCCGCTTCCATCTGGAGCGGGACGGGGAGACGGGGGCCGCCCTGCGGTTCACCCACGAGTTCCAGGGCGAGGGGGAGTCGGAGCCGTCCTGGCGGGCCCGTTTCGAACGACTGATCGAACAGCTGGGGGAGGGCCCCCAGCGGGCTCCCTAGGACGGCGGCAGGCACTCCTTCCCCGGCGGCTTCCCCTCCGGCCAGGCGATCTTCACGAAGCGGGAGCCGCCCTCCGGGACCAGCTCCACGATCGGTACGGCCTTGTCGTACGGGTTGCCGTGCGCGTCCAGGCAGATCCAGCCGCTCGCCCCGCCGAGCCGCAACCCGCCCTGCACCTGTCCCCACTCGTGGCCCACCCGCGTCAGCGCCGGGGGCACCTTGCCGCCCCGCGAGGCCATGAGGATGCCGCGCGCGGCCAGCCGCACGGCGTCGTAGCCGATGATCAGCTGGCCGTCGTCCAGGCCGGCCGAGCCGATGGGACCGACCGGCTCCCCCTTGGCCTCGGCCACCAGGCCGAGCAGGTCCCGCGCGTCCTTCGCCGAGCCGCCGGTGGTCGCGGGGGTGGCGGTCCAGGCCTCCGGGTGGGCGAGGGAGGTGTAGCGCACGGAGAGGTTGTGGCCGAGTGCCTTGCGGTCCAGCTTCCCGTCGCCGGTCAGGTACGAGCCCTCGTCGCCGGTGAGCAGGGTGAACTTCCGGTCGTCACAGCCGCGCGCGCCCAGCGCGTTGATGAACTGCCGCAGCTGGGTGTGGCGGCCCGCGAAGAGGATGGTGTCCGTCGTCCTGGGCGTGGAGCACAGGATCTGGGTGATCTCCCAGAACGTGCCGGCGGTCGAGCCCTCCTTGCTGCGGTCGGCGGGCGGGTAGAACGGCCGCGGCTCCAGATGCGAGCCCTTGAGCAGCACGGTGAACGCGTTCTTCAGCGTCTGCGTGTACGGGTCCCCGGGCTTGTCGTACACCAGCATCGCACGGCCCGCGCTGACCTTCGCGAAGGAGGCGAGCGCACGGGCCTCGTCGGTGTTGGTCGGCGAGACCCGGGCCAGCCCCGGGAAGGGATCCTTGCCGTGCTGACCGTTGGCCAGGTCGTCGGCGGTGATGGAGGAGCCCACCACCGGGATTCCGCGCCGGGTCAGCTCCTTGACGGCCTTCTTGTTGCTGTCGGTGCTCTGCCCGATCCCCGCCACCGCCCGCAGCCGGTCGGCGGAGGTCGTCATCCGGGTCAGCTGGTCGACCGTCCGCTGCCAGTGCGCTCCCGTCGCCCCGGGGTTGGCCAGCACCAGCCGGATCGCCGGAACCATCGCGTTGGCGGCGTGGTTGGCCTGGTACTGGGCCAGGTAGGCGCCCTGGAGCTGGTGCTGGATGTCGGCCAGGCTGGAGGGGGCGGTGGAGGTGTACGGCAGCATCACCGCCACGGTGACGTAACTGCCGGACCTCAGCCGCCGGTTCTCCCGGTCGATCGCCTTCACGGCGTCCTTCAGCTGGGGCCGCCCGAAGTCGTACGCGTTCGACGCCACGCCCACGCACTCGTCGCTGCCCTCCGGCCGTACCACCCCGGGCGCGCAGGACCGGTCGTCGTGCGCGAGCGTCCGCACCGCGAAGACCAGACCCACCAGCAGGGCCGTCGTGACCAGCAGCGCCAGATAGCGGCGCAGCGGGATCTCCCAGACACCCTCACGCACCCACGTGCCCACGCCTCTGCGCGCCATCACGCCTCCCCGGTCCGGTCGTCCTCGTCGTCGTCCGGGGCGTCCAGCGGGCGCCCGGCGAGCGCGGCGGCGGGCCAGTCCCGGGAGGCCCGCCACAGCAGCGCGTTGCCCGCGGGCCGCAGGTTGGACAGCTGCTCCAGCTCGAACCGCATCCGGTCGCAGACCTTGGGATCGGGCAGCACCAGCGGGTCGGTCAGCTGCCACACCGCGTGCAGCAGCCGCCGCACCCGCAGGTGCAGTACGGCGTCCACGCCCTCCGGCACCGCCGGCTCGGCGTCCGTACGGCCCAGCGCCACCGCGGCCCGCCGGTCGCCACGCCCGGTGAAGTCGCGGCCCTCGTCGTCGTGCGCGTGGAAGTAGGGCGCGGAGCCGACGAAGCGGAGGGTGCGCAGCCAGCCGCGGGGGTCGGCGGTGAAGAAGGTGTCACGCAGATGGGCGACCGCCGAGTCCGCGGAGCCCAGGGCGAGTTCGTGGTACAGCCGGTAGCGGGCACGCCCGGGATCCTCACCGTCCTCCCGCGCGTAGTGGGCGATCAGCGTCTCGTGCGCCGTGCGCCACGCACGGTGGTCGGCGTCCCGCAGATGCAGCCGGAGCAGCAGCAGGGTCCGTACGAAGGGATCGCCGACGACGTGCCCGGGCGCGCCCGGCAGCCCCTCCTCCGTGAGCCGGGTCTGCAACGCCCGTACGTCCGCCGGGCCGAAGTCGTCCGGGAGGAGCGCGTGGGCCAGGGCGCAGGCGGAGTCGTGGTCGTGGGCGGCGGCCAGCACGGTCAGCTCGTCCAGTCGGTCGGCGGGCACCAGCCGGTCGAGGAGCTCGCGGTAGGCGGGCGCGCCGTCGCGGTCCTCGTGCAGCCGTACCTCGGCGGTGAGCAGCTCCCCGAGCGAGGTCGCCCCGGGCAGGTGCTGTGCGGCCGACTCCGCGAGCAGGGCGATGCCCAGCGGGTTGCCGCCGGTCAACCGGTGGGTGGCGTGCGGGAGCTGGGGCGGCACCGGCAGTTCGTCGCAGACCGCGCCCACGATGTGCAGGGTGTCGTCGGGGGTGAGCGGCGACAGCGACACCAGCAGCGCCCGGGAGGACGGCACGGCGGCGTCCGGCGTCCACTCGCTGCGCCGGGCCACCTCGGGCAGGGTGCGGCGGGCGGCGTTGCGCAGCGCCTCCCGCCCGTCGCCGCGCCGGGCGCCGATGAACACCACCTGGTCGGCGATGCCCTCGGCCCGGTCGCGCAGCACGGCCTCGATCAGCCCGGGCCCGGGGTCGCTCTGCGCGTTGTCGACGAGGAGGAGCGGCCGGCCCAGCCGCCGCATACGCGGCAGCACGCCCGCATACGCCTCCGTCAGGTCGGTGAGCAGGGCCCGTACGAGGTACCGCTCGGCGTGTTCCCGGGAGGTGCCGCCCGCCCGGAAGTGCCCCGACAGCAGCATCAGCCCGCGCTGGGCGTGCCCGCCCGCGTTCGGGTACGTGCGGTACCACACGGACGCCTTCTGGTGCCGCCGGTGCGCGAAACCCTCCGCGACCGACTCCAGGGTGGCCTCGATGGCCCCGGACAGCAGCGGCCCGGTCCCGGTGGCGGCGGCGACCACCTTGGCCGCGACCTTCCCGGCCCACCGCCCGGCGAAGCCACTGATCCACGAGCCGCTCTCGCCCAGCAGCAGGATCCGCTCGACCTCCCGCCGGATCCGCTCCGAGTCGGCGTCGCCCCAGCCGCTCGCGGCCACCGCGACGAGGCCCGACATCAGCCGCGGGAACTGGATCCGGCCCGCGCCGGTCACCGGTTCCGCCAGCTGCTCGGCGACCACCAGCAGCCCCTGCGTCACCGGCGACCAGGACTCCGGGGGCCGGTCCGCGGGCGGCCCCGCGAACTGCTCGTCCGCACAGTCGATCAACGCGACCGGCGTGTGCCCCTGGTACGCCTCCCGCAGTTCCCCGAGCACCGCGCTCTTGCCCAGGCCCCGCGCCCCCGTGAACAGGACGAGGGGCAGCTCCTTCGGATGTTCGACCGGATGCGCACGGTGCTGGTACGGGCGCAGGCCCAGCAGCCGCGGAGCGAGCCCGGCCGGATCCGTGTCGAACAGGGCCCCACGCCCGTGCAGACGTCTGTGCACCGCATCCCCCCTCGAACTCAAGTGTAGGAAGGGGTAGTTGCTTCAGGCCAGATGCCGTGATGTCCGTTGGGTTACGATAATTCCGTCAGCGTCGGCCGACGGTGATCGAGTCCAGCTTCTCGCGTAGATACACGTGCGAGTCGACGGGCGGATACGCCACCCGCCCGACCGGCGCCGGCACGGACTCCACGAGGGTGCCCGGGGTGCACTCACCGAAGTACACGAGTGACATCAGCTCCTCGGCGGGCGCGTCGGCGGGTGGGGGCAGGACCCGGTGCCGGCCGGAGCGCCACCGGTCACCCGTCCAACGGGCCATGAGATCCCCGATGTTGATGGTGAAGGCGGCCGGATCGTAGGGCGCGTCCTCCCAGCCGCCCTCGTCCGTGTACACCTGGAGCCCGCCCCTGCCCGCCTGCCGGTCCAGGATGGTGACCGTCCCGAAGTCGGTGTGCGGCCCGATCCGGAACTGCCCGGGCTCCGGCTCGCCGGTCACTTCGGTGCCCGGATACCAGTTGATGTTGAAGCCGTACGTCGGATGGTCCATGTGGCGGCTGAAGAAGTCGGGCTCGAGCCCGAGGGCGTACCCGAGCAGGGAGAGCAGCTCCCTCTCCAGCCCGGCCATCCTCCCCAGGTACGCCTCGCACAGGGACCGCAGCCCGGGCACCTCGGCGGGCCACACGTTCGGCGCGTACCACTCGGCGTTGACGACCGGATCCTCGAACGGCTCATGCGTGGCGAAGGTCAGCGACTCCTTCAGGTCGGGCGGCGTCTCGGTCCCCTCCGCGTACCCGTTGGCCTCCGCCCCCGGCCCGAGCCAGCCGCGCCCGCCGACCTTCGTCTCGTACGCCTCCTTGACCTCGGCGGGAAGCGTGAAGAACGCCCGTGCGGCCGCCCTGATCCGCTCGCGCAGCGACGGCTCGACACCGTGCCCGGTGACCAGCAGGAATCCGGCGGTCCGGAGGGCCTCGTCGACGGTACGGGCGATGCGGGCGCGGGTGTCCGGGTCGCCGTCCCGCCAGGGACGCAGGTCGATGCTGGGGATACGGGGCTCAGTCACTGCCGATGTCCTCATTCCACAGAGCCGGGTTCTTCTCGATGAAGTCGCGCATCAGTGCCGTGCACTCGGGGTCGTCGAGGAGGAACACCTCCACGCCGATCTCGGCGAGCCAGTCGTGCCCGCCGCGGAAGGTGACCGCCTCGCCGACCACCACCCGTGAGATGCCGAACTGCCGGACCAGCCCGCTGCAGTACCAGCACGGCGACAGCGTGGTCACCATGGTCGTCCCCCGGTACGTCCGCTGCCGCCCCGCCGCACGGAAGGCGGCCGTCTCCGCGTGCGCCGAGGGGTCGTCGTCCTGGACGCGGCGGTTGTGGCCGCGACCGAGGAGGGTGCCGTCGGGACCGTAGAGGGCGGCACCGATCGGGATGCCGCCCTCGGCGAGCCCGGCGCGGGCCTCGGTGACGGCGGTGGCGAGCCAGGTGCGTGCCTGTGCCTGATCCATGCCTTCACTCTCCTTCGGCGGAAACCGCGGGGCAACGTGCGGAACGTACTCTCCCCGCGATCCGCGGCGGAGCTGATCGCGGGGAGAGCCCTGGGCGAGCACCCGACCGCACTCCTCTACCCTGGCCCGATCATCGCCGCGCGAGCGGCGGTTGGGCCCCGGGTGGTGGGAGGACACGGTCATGGTTGCTGCTCCGGTGCTGCAGGAGCTGCGGGAGGTCTGCCAGCCGCAGGCCAAGCTGGCGAGCCGGAACGGTGAGCACTGGGCGGGGCGGCTGTACATGCGCGGGGTCTCGCTGCGGTTCACCCGGCAACTGGTGCGCACGCCGGTCACCCCCGACCAGCTGACCTGGACGATACGGCGACCGGCGGCATCGACCCGACCCGCTGGGCCCTCGCCGCACTGGCGGTCATCACCTGGGTGATGGTCCCGGCCCACCTGCTGTCGATCCTGTCGTCGTCGCGACTGCGCTGAGCGGCGGGATCGCGGACCGGGGCCGGGAACCGGGTTCCGGGCTACGAGCTCAGCAGCCCGAGGATCCTGTTGACCGCCTCGACGACCGGCTGGCCCACGGCCCCGACCGTCGCCGCGATGCCCGCGACGGCCATCAGCGCCCGGTGCCGCTGCTGCGTCGGCGCGCCCGGGTCGGCGGTGATGTCCGGCAGGGAGTCGTCGATGGCCTGGGCGCTGGCCGGCGGGACCTGCCCGCGCAACTGCTCGACCAGGGCGACCAGTTCCCGGACCGCGGCCTCCAGTTCGGGGGAGGCCGCGGGAGCGGCGGGCGCCGCCTGGTTCTTGATGATGCCGGTGTTGCCCTGCCCGCCGTGCATGCTCACGCTGTCGCCGAAGTAGTAGTTGTCGCCGCTCATGCGTGCGCCACCCCCACGTTGCCCGCACCGCCGTACATGTTGACGTTGTCCCCGAAGTAGTAGTTCCTGGGGTTGACCATGATGCGGTCCACCCTGACCTGGAACTCCACCTCGGGGTTCTCGATCGCGTGGACGATGGAGCCGACCAGCCCGTCCAGTTGGCGCGGGTCGGGGCTCGTCACGATGGCGACGGACGGGCCGGACGTCTCCACGGCCAGGACGTACTGCACCGGCGCCGTCAGGACGGAGAACAGCTCGATCACGCTGAAGACCAGCGCGGCCACCGCACCCAGCCACACGACCGTGACGATCCCGCTCGCCGCGCTCTCGCTCGCGAGGCCCGTGATGCCGCCGAGGATCGTCAGGGCGAACGCCACCGACAGGATGATCCCCAGACGCTTGAGGAACAGCACGGTGGCTTCCTTGCGCTTCGGCGTGAGCAGGTAGGTGTACACCCGCGTGACGTTCTCCAGCGGGTACGCGGCACTCCCTACCCACAGCAGCCGCTTGCCGACCCGCAGGTCGATGCCGGTCACCGACTGCGGCGGAACGGCGGGCGGCGGTGGAATGTCGAAGTGCCCCGGCGGTTCGGCACTGGCCACCGGCGGTTCTGCGCTGCTCATCTGTCCCCCTGAGGCATGGGTGATGACACGACCCATCACTGACTGCAGGCCATTAACCACTCCAAGTGGTCCTCGGTGCAAGTCGGAATCAGCGAGCAACTGTGAGGCGGTTGTGGAGAGTTCAGGGGAGCACCCGCAGCAGCAGCTTCCCCGTGCTCGCCCGCGCCCCCATCACCCGATGCGCCTCGGCCGCCTCCGCCAGCTCGAACTCCGCCGTCACCGGCAGGGACACCGTGCCGTCGGCCACCCTCGCGAACGCCCGCTCCGCGAGCCGCCGCAGCTCGCCCGGCCCCGTCTTCGCCAGCGTCAGGATGGAGAAGCCGGCGACGGAGAGGCCGAGGGGATACAGCTCGGGCCGGCCCACGGTCCACGGCTCGGCGGAACTGGCGTTGCCGAAGGAGACCAGGCGGCCGAAGACCGCGAGGGAGGCCAGGCTGCCGCGCAGGGTCTCGCCGCCCACCGGGTCCAGGGCGAGGTCGACTCCGCGGCCGCCGGTGGCCGCCCGGACCGGCTCCTCGAAGGCGCCGACGAAGACCTCGTCGTAGCCGTGCTCCTTGGCGTACGCCGCTTTGGATGCCGAGGACACCACGCCGTACACCGCCCCGGCACCCGCCGCCCGCGCCAACTGGCCCACCGCCGTGCCGACTCCGCCCGCCGCGCCCTGGACGAGGACCGTCTCGCCGGGCTGGAGGCGGCCGACCGTGTGGACGAGGGCGTACGCGGTGGGCAGCACCGTCGGCAGGGTGGCCGCCGTGCGGAGGCCGGCGCCGGAGGGGAGGGGGAAGACGGTCACCGCGTCGGCCACGGCCACCTCCGCGTACGCCCCGCCCTCCGCCAGGGCCGCCACCCCCTGGCCCACGGCCAGGCCCTCGACGCCCGCGCCGACGGCGCGGATCCGGCCGGAGACCTCCAGGCCGGGGACGTACGGCAGCGCGGGCACCCGGTAGCCCTCCGCGCGGGCCTTGAGGTCGGCGAAGTTCACCCCCGTGTACGCCACGTCGATGCTCACCTGGCCGGGGCCGGGTTCGGGGACGTCCCGCTCCACCACCTTCAGGACCTCGGGACCGCCGTACTCCTGGAACTCGATCGCGCGCATGTCGTACCCCCGGCTCGAGAGACTCGTCCACGTCTGTTCAACGAAAACCGAACACTCGCGAGTGTATGGTTTTCATCGAACACTCGGCAACCGCAGGGAGGACGACGTGACCGCCACCCGTCATCGGGCCGCCCCCGAGCACACCCACCCGGACGACGTCCCGGTCCTCACCGCCCTCGCCGCCCTCGCCGACCCGGTACGGCTCACGCTCGTAAGGGAGTTGGCCGGTTCCGCCGACTGGTCCCGCAGCTGCGGCAGCTTCGACGTGCCCGTCGGCAAGGCCGCCCTCAGCCACCACTTCTCCGTCCTGCGCGGGGCGGGCCTGGTCGAGCAGCGGGACGAGGGACCGAAGCGCGTCAACAGGCTGCGCCGGCAGGAGTTCGACGCCCGCTTCCCGGGACTGCTGGACCTGGTGCTGCGCGAGTAGCACGCGCCCGGAACCGGCCGATGCGCAACCGGCAGGCACCGGCGGCTACGGCACCGCCCGCGGCTCCCTCAGTCCGACTCGGGGTTGTCCTTGTTGAGGGACTTCAGGAACTCGGGGTTGTCGTCGGGCGCGACCCAGCGGGCCCCGCCCGCGCCCGGCCCGACCGCCGGAGCACCCCGCACCTTGCCGGCGATCAGCCAGGCGACCGGGCCGACCAGCACCTCGCCGAAGAGCAGGATGACGATCACCCAGATCACCTTCGGCAGCGCGCGCACCTCCTCCTCGGGGGTGTTCAGGCAGTCCACGAAGGCGTAGATCCACAGCGCCAGGACCAGCAGGAGCGGCAGATACCTGAGCATGGTGGTGCGATCTCCTCGGGAAGTGGGACGGCCCCGGTGACCGGGCCAGAGTAGCGGGTGGCCGATACTGGGACGCATGGCTTACGACGATCTTCGCTCCCTGCTCAGGGCACTGGAGCGCGAGGGAGACCTCAAGCGCATCAAGGCCGAGGTCGACCCGTACCTGGAGGTCGGGGAGATCGTCGACCGGGTGCAGAAGGCCGGCGGTCCCGCGCTGCTCTTCGAAAACGTGAAGGGCTCCGCGATGCCCCTCGCGATGAACGTCTTCGGCACCGACCGCCGGCTGCTGAAGGCGCTCGGCCTGAAGTCGTACGGCGAGATCAGCGACAGGATCGGCGGGCTGCTGCGCCCCGAACTGCCGCACGGCTTCGTCGGCGTGCGCGAGGCCTTCGGCAAGCTCGGCGCGATGACGCACGTGCCGCCGAAGAAGGTGAAGTCCGACAACGCGCCCGTGCAGGAGGTGGTCCTGCACGGCGACGAGGTCGACCTCGACCGGCTCCCCGCGCTCTTCACCTGGCCCAAGGACGGCGGCTCCTTCTTCAACCTGGGGCTCACCCACACCAAGGACCCCGAGACCGGCATCCGCAACCTCGGGCTGTACCGCCTCCAGCGCCACGACCGGCGCACCATCGGCATGCACTGGCAGATCCACAAGGACAGCCGCAACCACTACCAGGTGGCCGCACGCAGGGGCGAGCGCCTCCCGGTCGCCATCGCCTTCGGCTGCCCGCCCGCCGTCACCTACGCCTCCACCGCCCCCCTCCCCGGCGACATCGACGAGTACCTCTTCGCCGGGTTCGTCGCGGGCAAGCGGATCGAGATGGTCGACTGCAAGACGGTCCCGCTCCAGGTCCCGGCGAACGCGGAGGTCGTACTGGAGGGCTGGCTGGAGCCGGGCGAGATGCTGCCCGAGGGCCCCTTCGGCGACCACACCGGCTTCTACACCCCGCAGGAGCCGTTCCCCGCGCTCACGATCGACTGCGTGACCATGCGCAGGCGCCCGCTGCTCCAGTCGATCGTCGTCGGCCGCCCCCCGACGGAGGACGGCCCCCTGGGCCGCGCCACGGAGCGCTTCTTCCTCCCCCTGCTGAAGATCATCGTGCCGGACATCGTGGACTACCACCTGCCCGAGGCCGGAGGCTTCCACAACTGCGCGATCGTCTCGATCGACAAGAAGTACCCCAAGCACGCGCAGAAGGTGATGCACGCGATCTGGGGGGCCCACATGATGTCCCTGACCAAGCTGATCGTGGTCGTCGACGCCGACTGCGACGTCCACGACCTGCACGAGGTCGCCTGGCGGGCCCTCGGCAACACGGACTACGCCCGCGACCTCACGGTGGTCGAGGGCCCCGTCGACCACCTCGACCACGCCTCCTACCAGCAGTTCTGGGGCGGCAAGGCGGGCATCGACGCGACGAAGAAGTGGCCCGAGGAGGGGTACACGCGCGACGGGGGGTGGCCGGACATGGTGTTGTCGGATCCGGAGACGGCGGCGAAGGTCGACCGCCGCTGGAAGGAGTACGGCCTGTGAGCAGCGTTTCAGCCGCCATCCCCCAGCCGGGACGCACCAAGGCATTCCTCCGCCTGGTGATGATCGAGCACTCGGTCTTCGCCCTCCCCTTCGCCTACATCGCCTCCCTCACCGCGATGTACCAGTGGGACAGGAACATCCACTGGGGCCGCCTGCTCCTGGTCACCGTCTGCATGGTGGGCCTGCGGACCTTCGCGATGGCGGTCAACCGCATCATCGACCGCGAGATCGACGCGAGGAACCCGCGCACGGCCCACCGCGAACTGGTCACCGGCGCGATGTCCGTCCGGCACGCCTGGACCGGCGCCCTGATCGCCCTGGTGGTCTTTCTCGGCGCGGCGGCCCTGCTGAACCCCCTCTGCCTCGCCCTGGCCCCCATCGCCGTGATCCCGATGGTGGTCTACCCCTACGGCAAACGCTTCACGAACTTCCCCCAGGCCATCCTGGGCCTGGCCCAGGCCATGGGTCCGGTCGGCGGCTGGCTCGCGATCAGCGGCGAGTGGTCCTGGCACGCCGTGATCCTCGGTCTCGCCGTCGGCGTGTGGATCGGCGGCTTCGACCTCATCTACGCCTGCCAGGACGTCGACGCCGACCGCGAGATCGGCGTCATGTCGGTCCCGGCCCGCTTCGGTGTGCCCGCCGCCATCCGGGGCGCGCGGGTGTGCCACACGGTCACGACGGCCCTGTTCGTCTGGTACGCGCTGGTGACCCACGCCGGCGCCTTCTTCTGGCTGGGCCTGGTGGTCGTCGCGGGCGCGTTCGTCTACGAACACAGGATCGTCCGCCCGCACGACCTGTCCCGGTTGAACAGGGCGTTCTTCTCGACGAACGGTTTCATCGGGATCTCGCTGTTCGTCTGTGCGTTGCTGGACCTCTTGGTACGGGGGCTCACGCTGTAACCCGTCCGGGTGGCATCAGCGGCGAGGGGCCGGTCGGGCTGCCGCCGGATTCCCACGCTGATCGGGCCGTTGTGCCGGCTGTGGCGGGGATGGCCCGAGAGCGATTCCCATGAATCCGTTCACGGTGAGGTGCTCCCCGCCCCGCGGGGCTCGTCCGGCGGCCCCGGCCTGCGTGCCGGGCCGCGTGGCTCCGCCGTCGCCCCGGTGCCGGAGGCGTAGGCGCCCCACCCGTCCTGAACACCGCTCGTCCCGCCGGTACGCTCAAGGTGTGAACGCAGGAGAAACGCAGCGCGTGCCTTGGATCGTGGGGGTGTCCGGAGCATCCGGGACTCCGTACGCGGCTGCCGTGCTGCGGGGGCTTCTCGACGCCGGGGAGCGGGTGGACCTGGTGGTCAGCCGGGCGTCGCGGCTCACGCTGCTGGACGAGACGGGGATCTCGTTCCGGGACGCGCACTGGCGGGAGGACCTGCGGGAATGGCTCGCGAGGGGGGCCGACGGGAAGCCGGAGACCTTCGCGGTGGACGTCGAAGGGGTGCGGTACTGGAACGCGGGGGACCTGGCGGCCGGGCCGTCGTCGGGGTCGTACCCGGTGAAGGGGATGCTCATCGTGCCCGCTTCCACGGCCTGCGTGGCCGGGGTCGCGCTCGGGCTGTCCAAGGACCTGTTGCAGCGGGCGGCGAGTGTCACCCTCAAGGAGCGCCGCCCGCTGGTCGTCGCCGTCCGGGAGACCCCGCTGAACGGCCAGACCCTGCGCCACCTGGTCGCCCTGGACGACGCGGGCGCGACCGTGGTCCCCGCCTCGCCGGCCTTCTACGCGGGCGCGACCCACATCCAGGACCTGGTGGACTTCGTCGCCGGACGCATCCTCGACGCGGCGGGTGTGGAGCACCGGCTCTACCGCCGCTGGCGGGGGGACCTGGGCGGCGGTACCGCAACCGGCGACGGAACCCGCACGACATGAGCGCCATCTGAGCAAGTCGAGTTAGTGGCAGTACCTCTCATCACTCCAAGAACTTTTCACCGGAAGGCTTCGATCGCATGGACGCGGTGGACAGGCAGCTCATCCAGGCCCTGAGGGAGAACGGCCGGGCCTCGTACGCGGAGCTGGGGCGCCTCGTCGGCCTGTCGGGACCCAGCGTCACCGACCGCATCAACCGGCTGGAGGCGGCCGGCGTCATCACGGGCTACCGGGCCACCGTGAACTCCGCGTCCCTCGGGCTCGGTGTCACCGCCCTGATCGGCATCTCGCTCTCCGACGCCGCCGACCACGAGGACGTGGCCCGCCGGCTGAAGGACCTGCAGGAGATCGAGGACTGCTGGTTCATCGCGGGTGACGACTCCTTCATGCTCAAGGTCCGGGCGACCGATGTCGACGGGCTGGAGAAGATCATCCGGCGGCTCAGCGGCACCAAGGGCGTGTCGCGGACGCGTACCACCATCGTGCTGTCCACGAAATGGGAGAACCGGGTCGGGGAGCTGCCCGAAGAGGTGTAGGCGCGAAGCGCCGTACGGGGGCTCCGCCCGCCCGAAGGGCGGGGGAGTACGGTTGGTCAGGCTGTCGTAGAAAGGTGTTGGTATGGACGTCGGGCTCAAGCGCGAGCTGGAGGAGAAGGTCCGCTCCGGTGAGCGGCTGACCCGCGAGGACGGCATCGCGCTGTACGAGTCGGACGACCTGGCCTGGCTGGGCGGGCTCGCCCACGAGGTGCGGACGCGGAAGAACGGCGACGTCGTCCACTTCAACGTCAACCGGCACCTCAACATGACCAACGTGTGCACGGCCTCCTGCGCCTACTGCTCCTTCCAGCGCAAGCCGGGCGAGAAGGACGCGTACACGATGCGCATCGAGGAGGCGGTCAAGCTCGCCAAGGCGATGGAGTCGGAGAACCTCACCGAGCTGCACATCGTCAACGGCCTGCACCCGAACCTCCCGTGGCGCTACTACCCGCGCTCCCTGCGCGAGCTGAAGGCCGCCCTGCCGAACGTCTCCCTGAAGGCCTTCACCGCCACCGAGATCCACCACTTCGAGACCATCTCCGGGCTCGGCGCGAGCGAGATCCTCGACGAGCTGATCGACGCCGGCCTGGAGTCCCTCACCGGCGGTGGCGCGGAGATCTTCGACTGGGAGGTCCGGCAGCACATCGTCGACCACCGCACCCACTGGGAGGACTGGTCGCGGATCCACCGGCTGGCGCACGAGAAGGGGCTCAAGACCCCGTGCACCATGCTGTACGGCCACATCGAGGAGCCCCGGCACCGCGTCGACCACGTGCTGCGGCTGCGCGAACTGCAGGACGAGACCGGCGGCTTCCAGGTCTTCATCCCGCTGCGCTACCAGCACGACTTCGTCGACATGAAGGACGGCAAGATCCGCAATCGCCTGCAGGCCCGGACCCAGATGGCGACCGGCGCCGAGGCCCTGAAGACCTTCGCGGTCTCGCGGCTGCTGTTCGACAACGTCCCGCACGTGAAGGTCTTCTGGGTGATGCACGGCGTGCAGACCGCCCAGCTCGCCCTTCAGCACGGCGCCGACGACATGGACGGCTCGGTCGTCGAGTACAAGATCACACACGACGCCGACAACTACGGCACCCCGAACAAGCTGACCCGCGAGGACCTGCTCGACCTGATCCGCGACGCGGGCTTCCGGCCGGTCGAGCGCAACACGCGGTACGAGATCATCCGCGAGTACGACGGTCCGGACCCGGCGCGGCGCGAGTCCCCGCAGCCGATGCGGGTGTGACGCCGTGACCCGGCGACCGTGAGGGCCGGTGCCGGGCGGGTACCCGTCCGGCATGGCCACCACGAAGGCCCCTGAGGAGGCCTACACCGCCGAGCCCTTCGTCCCCGACCGGGCCGGCCTGACCGCCCTGCGCGAGGCCGCCGCCGGATGCCGGGGCTGCCCGCTGCACCGGAACGCCACCCAGACCGTGTTCGGGACGGGCGCCGAGGACGCGCGCGTGATGCTGGTCGGCGAGCAGCCCGGCGACCAGGAGGACCGGCAGGGCAGGCCCTTCGTGGGGCCCGCCGGGAAGCTGCTGGACCGGGCGCTCGCGGAGGCGGGGATCGACCCGGGCGAGGCGTACGTCACCAACGCGGTCAAGCACTTCAAGTTCACCCGGACCGAACCCCGCAAGCGCCGCATCCACAAGGCGCCGACCCTGCGCGAGATGACCGCGTGCGGGCCCTGGCTCGCCGCCGAGCTGGCGGTGGTCGAACCCGAGCTGATCGTGGTGCTGGGCGCCACCGCCGGGAAGGCGCTGCTCGGCTCGTCGTTCAAGGTGACCGAGGTGCGCGGGACGGTGCTGGAGCACGAGATCCACGGGCGGCAGGAGCGGCTGGTGCCGACCGTGCATCCCTCGGCGGTGCTGCGGGCGGAGGACCGGGAAGGGGCGTACCGGGGGCTGGTGGCGGATCTGAAAGTGGCTGCACGAGCGCTGGGGTAATAGATACCATCCGCGCATGCCCCTTACCTTTACGCTCGGTCCCGCTGTCACCCCCGCCCTCCGCGACGGCATCCTCGACCTGTGGACGGACGTCTCCAACGCGGGCGGAGCCGTGGGCTTCGTACCGCCGGTGACGCGGGAGGACATACGCCCGGAGCTGGTCGGACACTTCGTCGCGATGGCCGAGGGGCGCCACCGGCTGCTGGTCGGGCACGACGAGGCGGGACAGGTCGCCGCGACCGCCTTCCTCTCCTTCAACACGCACCGGCTGATGACGCACTGGGTGTGGCTGTACACGGTGATGGTGCACCCGAGGCACCAGGGCAAGGGCTACGGCCGCGACCTGCTGGCGGCGGCCGAGGACGCGGCCCGCGGCTTCGAGGGCATCGACGCGATACGGCTCTCCTGCCGGGGCGGTCTCGGCCTGGAGCGGTTCTACGCCTCCTGCGGCTACAAGGAGGTCGGCCGCGTGCCCGGCGCGATCCGGGTCGCTCCGGGTGACGACCGGGAGGACGTCACGATGCTCCTGCCTCTGCGGTGATTCGTCCCACCCCCTTCCAAGACCGGTGGCCGGGCATGCTTCACTGGACGGTGCCCCTTTTCGTCATCGGAAGACTGGATTGAGATGCTCCGCTACACGCTGATGCGCCTCGGTATCTTCGCGGGCTGCCTCGTGGTCGTCTGGGGCGCTGTCTACTCCGGGATCTTCCCGCGCGGCTTCGGCGACTCCAACATCCTGTGGGTCCTGCTGCTCTCCCTGGTGCTCTCGGCGCCGATCAGCTGGGTGGTACTGCGCAAGGAGCGGGACCGCGCCTCCGTGCAGATCGTGCAGAAGGTCGACCGGGTGAAGGCCAACCTGGAGGCCAACCGCAGCCAGGAGGACCTGGCCGACGACGCCGCACGGGCGCAGGGCCAGACCTCCTGAGCTCCTCTCCGGCGGCGCCCGCGGCGGCCCCAACTACGCTTGCCCCATGGGTGCCGTGAAGACCAAGCGGATGCCGCGCGCGGTGCGGGAGCAGCAGATGCTCGACGCCGCCGTACAGACCTTCGGCCAGCGGGGGTACATGGCCGCGTCGATGGACGAGATCGCCGAACTGGCGGGGGTCTCCAAGCCGTTGGTGTACCTGTACCTGAATTCGAAGGAAGACCTTTTCACCGCCTGCATCCGCCGTGAGGCCAAGGCGCTGACGCAGGCCGTGCGCACCGGGGTCCGGCCCGGCCTGCCCGCCGACCGCCAACTCTGGGACGGACTCCAGGCGTTCTTCGCGCACACCGGCGAGCACCCCGAGGGCTGGTCCGTCCTGCACCTCCAGGCCCGCACCCACGGCGAGACCTTCGCCGCCGAGGTCACCGCGATGCGCGAGGAGATCGTCGCGTTCGTCACCCGGCTCATCGCCGTCACCGCCCGGGAGGCCCTCCCCCACTCTCGACTTCGCTCGAGCGGGGGGACCCCCATGGACCCCGACCTCCCCGAGCACGAGGTCGCCGGCCTCGCCGAGGCCCTCGTCGGCGCCGCCGAGTCCCTCGCGGCCTGGGCCAACGCCACCCCGGGCGTCACCCCCCGGCAGGCCGCTGCGACCCTGATGAACTTCGCCTGGGCGGGCCTGGCCAACCTCATGGAGGGCCGCCCCTGGTCACCGCCCGAGCCGGCGGCTCAGGAGAGCAGCGCGTAGACGTCCCCCGTCACGTGCACCGTCTCGCCGCCCCGCAACTCGAACCGCCCGCCCTGAGCCGCGTACGTCACCGCCCCCCGGCGGCAGCACCGGCGCGGCTCCTCCCTCGCCACCGGCCACCCCTTCGCCGCGGCCGGCGCCCGGCTCGTCGCCACGCTGGCGAAACCGCTGTCCGAGCGGGAGGGACCGGCACGCGGACTGATCTCGGTCCGCGCGGCCGGCGGCCAGGGTGTGACGGCGATCCCGGAGCGAACATGAACCACCGTCACCTGATCCCCGAGATTGCACAGGCCTGGCGCGGGACCATCCCCGAACCAGCACACGCCCACCACAGAGGCCTCGTACGATCACCTCCTTAATCGCCGGTAACTCCTTTGTGGAACAGGACCGTCGGTGAACGCCTCGGTATCCGGGGCACGTACGTCATGCAGCAAGCAGGTCACGCTGCACGCCCGAGGAGCCGCCCGTGTCCACCCCGTACCCGCACGCCCCCGTCTCCTCCGGCGCCCCCGTCCACGCCACCGACTACGACGGCGTACCGATCCTCGTCGAACCCGAGACACGGCGTCTGGAGGGGGTCGTCCGGGAGGCGTCCGTCCCACCCTTCGCCGCGCCGGTCACCCACGGGTCGCTGGCGGACCTGCCGTTCGAGAACGCGGAGGCGGACCCCGGCGCGGTCGTCCTCAGCCGCAGGACCTCCGACGGCGGCTGGCAGGACGTGACGGCGGCCCAGTTCGCCGTGCAGGTACTGGAGGTGGCGAAGGGACTGATCGCCGAGGGCCTGACGCCCGGCGACCGCATCGCCATCATGGCCCGTACGACGTACGAGTGGACGCTGCTGGACTTCGCCGCCTGGGCGGCCGGCCTGGTGACCGTCCCCGTCTACCCCACCTCCTCCCTCTTCCAGACCCGCTGGATCATCCAGGACTCCGGCGCGGTCGCCCTCGTCACCGAGACCGCCGGCCAGGCCGCTGCCATCGGCCCCGAACTGCAGCGCCTCCCCGACCTGCGGCACGTGTGGGTGATGGAGAAGGGCCATGTGGACCGCCTCGCGGAGCTCGGCGCGCAGGTGCCGGACGCGGAGGTGGCCGTACGCCGGGGCATGCTCGGCCCCGACACCCTCGCCACCCTCATCCACACCTCCGGCACCACCGGCCGCCCCAAGGGCTGCGCCCTCTCGCACGGCAACTTCCTCGCCGGGGCCGACAACGCCATCGAACTCCTCCACCCGGTCTTCAAGGCCAAGTCCGGGGAGCAGGCGTCGGTGCTGCTGTTCCTGCCGATGTCCCACATCTTCGGCCGGATGGTGGCCATCACGTGCGTCCGGGCCAGGGTCCGGCTGGGCCACACCCCGAGCCTGAAGGCGGCGGACCTGCTGCCCGACCTGGCCGCCTTCAAGCCGACCTGCCTGCTGACCATCCCCTACACGCTGGAGAAGGTCTTCAACACCGCCCGCGCCAAGGCGGAGGCGGGCGGACGCCTCTCCACCTTCGACCGTGCGGCGGCCACCGCCCGCCGGTACGGCGAGGCCCTCGAAGCCCGCCAGACCGGCACCGGCAACGGCCCCAGCCGCTCCCTGAAGGCCGCCCGCACCTTCTACGACCCCCTGGTCTACCGCCGCCTCCGCAACGCGATGGGCGGCCGGGTCCGCTACGCGATCTGCGGCGGCTCCCCGCTCGGCCGCCGCCTGGCCGCCTTCTACGCCGGCGCGGGCATCGAGATATTCGAGGGCTACGGCCTCACGGAGACCACCGGCGCCTCCACGGTCACCCCGCCCCTCAAGCCCCGCCTGGGCACGGTCGGCTGGCCCCTGCCCGGCACCAAGGTCCGCATCGCGGCCGACGGCGAGATCCTCATCGCGGGGGACCACGTCCTGCGCGGCTACTGGGACCCCCAGGCGGGCGGAGTCGTCCCCGCGACCCGGGACGGCTGGCTGGCCACCGGCGACATAGGCGAACTCGACGACGAGGGCTACCTCACCATCACCGGCCGCAAGAAGGAGCTCCTCATCACCTCCGGCGGCAAGTCCGTCGCCCCCGCCCCGATGGAGAACTGGCTCCGCTCCCACCCCCTGATCTCCCAGTGCATGCTCGTCGGCGACGGCCGCCCCTACGTCACCGCCCTGTTCACCCTCGACCCCGACGGCATCACCCACTGGCGCCTGATGCACGGCAAGCACCCCGTCCCCCCGGAACTCCTCGCCGGTGACGAGGAGTTGGCGGCCGTCCTGCAACGGGCGGTGGACGAGGCCAACAAGCTCGTCTCCCGGCCCGAGTCCATCCGGCGCTTCGCCGTCCTGCCCGTCGACTTCACCGAGGAGGCCGGTCACCTCACGCCGTCGATGAAGCTGCGCCGGGAGGCGATCATGCGGGACTTCGCGGCGCAGGTGGAGGGCCTGTACAGCTAGGGCCTGCCGTCCGCCGTCCACGAATCCACCGCGCCTGCCACCCGCGGGCACAGCCGTCCCGGTGGGGAACCGGTCTGCGGGCGCGGGGCCGGTGGCGTCCCGGCCCGAGCGGAGCAGTTCCCACAGCTGCCCGGGGCCGTGTGCCCCCGGCAGGCGGCACCCGAGGCCGATCACGGCGACGGGCACCGGTGTGCGCCGCTGATCGAGCGCACCGTTGTAGCCTGACATCTCTTCCCCCGTACTTGGTCCGGCTGCGTGCCGTCTGCCGGGACGCGACCGCACGGGCCCGCGCCCCGGCGCCGACCATGGTTACCCGGAGCCGGCATGTCCCGGTCGGTGTTCTCACAGATGTTCCGGGAGCTGGTGGGCGAGCCGCCGATGCGGCACCTGATGGTGCGCCGTCTGCAGGAGGCCAGGCGGCTGCTCGCGGACACGTCCGTGCCCCAGCAGGACATCGCCCAGCGCATCGGCTACCGCAGCCAGGTCGGCTTCCACCTCGCGTTCCGCAAGGAGTTCGACATGACCCCCGGCGAGTACCGCACACGCCGGGCCCGGGGAACCCGCCCCAGGCGGCGGGGACGGGCAGGCCGGCCCCGGATCCGGCACGACGAAGGCCCGGCCTACCCGGCCTGAGGAAATCCCCTGGTACGGCCTGGAGAGGACACCGCCAAGCCGACGCCCCTCGACTGCGCTGGCGCGGCACCGTCCCTTTCCTGCGACCTGATCGGCCCAGGGGTGCCGCTGCGGGGCTCTCACCCGACCGCCAAGCCCGCTTAGCCCACCTGGCCGCACCCGCCGGTGCAGATCACCGGTCCGCGGCGCCTGCCGTGCTTCCATCGCGCCAGGAGGCATATGACATGACCGATGACCGACAGCAGCACAGCCGACCCCCACTCATCCCGTCCCGGCGCCGCATGCTGGCCACCGCCGCGCTGACGCCCGTACTGACCGGGGTGGTCCCCGGCACGACGCACGCGGCGGGCCGCACCCTGGCCAAGCCGGTGATGACCAAGCCGGCCGACTGGTCGGACGTGGGCAAGGCCCTGGGCGCCCCCGGCGACATGAAGCGGTACATGTACCACACGGGTCTCCCGCGCCGGGACCTGAAGGTGCGCTCCCACGGCATCAGGATCGACGCCGCACTCGCCCTCGGCACCCACGTGTCCTTCGTCCGCTACGACGACGGCAGCACACTGCTCATGGGCGACGCGGTGGTCACCGAGCAGGAACTCCAGCCCTTCAGCGACGCCCTGCAACAGCACGGCATCTGGCAGACAGCCATCCACAAGCACCTGCTCGCGCAGAAGCCCGACATCTGGTGGGTACACGTGCACGCCCACGGCCACGACCCGGTGGCCGTCGCCCACGGCCTGCGCGCGGCATTCGACCGGACGGCCACACCACGGCCGGAAACGGCCACCCCCGCCTCCCTGCCGCCCCTCGACCTGGACACCGCCGCCATCGACGCCGCGATCGGCGTGCCCGGATCCCGCGACGGGAACGTCTACAAGAGCACCTTCGTCCGCAAGGAGACGATCACCGACGGCCACCTGATCCTCCCCCCGGGCCTCGGCTCCACCACCTCCGTCAACTACCAGCCCCTCGGCAGGGGCCGGGCCGCGATCAACGGCGACTTCGTCATGGTCGCCGACGAGGTCCAGGCCGTCCTCGCCGCTGTCCGCCGCGCCGGCGTCGACCTCGTCGAACTCCACCACCACAACCTCACCGACAACCCCCGCCTCTTCTTCGTCCACTACTGGGCCGTCGGCGACGCCGTCCGGCTCGCCAAGGGCCTGCGCCCCGCCGTGGACGCCACCAACGTCGTGCCGATGCCCGGGGTGACCGCCTGATGACCACGAACGACGAACCGGTCACCTGCCCCTTCTCCTACAGCGAGGCCCTGGAGTTCGACCCCGAGCTCGCGGCCCTCATGGAACGCGAGTCCCCCACCCGCATCCGCCTCCCGTACGGCGACGCCGACGCCTGGCTCGTCACCGACTTCCAGTCGGTCCAGACCGTGACCTCCGACCGCCGCTTCAGCCGGGCGCGGATCATGGGCTACGACTATCCCCGGATGACACCGGAACCCATCGTGTCCCCCGAGTCCGTCAACGTCATGGACCCGCCCCAGAGCAGCCGCGTACGGAGCCTGGTCTCCCAGGCGTTCACCCAGGAACGGGTCGACGGGATGCGGGAGCGGATCGTCCGGCTCGCGGACTCGTTGCTGGACGAGATGGCGAAGGAGGGACCGCCCACGGATCTGGTGCGGCACCTGTCGGACCCGTTCCCCCAGCACACGATCCTGGACCTGCTCGGCATCCCCCGGGACGACTGGCCCCGGATGCGCGAACTCGTCCTCAAGCTCCTCGTCACCGGCCGGGACAACAAGGAGACGGCGGCCCAGGTCAAGGCCGACCTGACCGCCTACTTCCACACCGTCGTGGAGCAGCGCCGCCACACCCCGGGGAACGACATCGTCAGCGCGATGATCGCCGCCCGGGACGGCGAGGACCAGCTCGACGACAAGGAAATGGCCGTCATGACCCTGACGCTGGTGCTCAGCGGCCAGGACACGGCCACCTGCCAGATCAGCAACATCGTGTACCTGCTGCTGACCCGGCCCGAGCTGATGAACCAGCTGAGGCGACACCCCGAGAGCCTCCCGGACGTCATCCACGAGCTGCTCCGCTACATCCCGTTCCGCAAGGGCGTCGGCATCCCCCGCGTGGCCGTGGAGGACGTCGAGCTGGACGGCGTGAAGATCCGGGCCGGGGAGTTCGTCCACGTGTCGTACCTGACCGCGAACCGCG
This sequence comes from Streptomyces sp. NPDC051636, assembly GCF_044453765.1. Lineage (NCBI taxonomy): Bacteria > Bacillati > Actinomycetota > Actinomycetes > Kitasatosporales > Streptomycetaceae > Streptomyces > Streptomyces sp. NPDC051636. The sequence goes on from NZ_JBITDA010000042.1 coordinate 48,255, forward strand.
ACCCGGCCCGCTACCCGGACCCCCACGTCATCGACCCCGGCCGACCGCACACCCCCCACATGACCTTCGGCTGGGGCGGCCACCGGTGCATCGGCGTGCCCTTGGCCATGGCGGAACTGGAAGTGGCGGTGGGGCGGTTGCTGGAGCGCTTCCCCGGCCTGCGGCTGGCGGTGCCGCCGGAGGACGTCCGGTGGGATGCGAAGACTATTCGCCGGTTCCCCGTGGAGCTGCCGGTGACTTGGTGAGGGGGAGGAAGGCCTGCCAGGCGGTGGGGGAGAGGGTCAGGTGAGGGGCGGTGGGGTGCCGCTTGGAGTCGCGGATGCGGATGGTGGTGGGGAGGGCGGCGACTTCTGGGCATTCGCCGCCCTCACCGTCGCTGTAGCTCGACTTGAACCAGCTATAGGCCACCTCGACGCAGTCACCACCCTCGCCATCGCTATAGCTGGATTTGAACCAGGTGAGTTCCGCGTTGCTCATAGCTCCTCCAGCTTCGTCTCGATCAACGCCCGGGACTCCGTGGGCGGGAGAGCCATCGCTCGCATGATCCCATAGCGATCGGCGATCTTCCTGACCTCTTCCGGGTCTGTGATCAGGCGGGGGAACCCCTGAGCTTCGGTGTATGCCACCTGCGCATTCCCCTTGGGCGTCAGCAAATTGAACGCGCTGCCCAGATTGGGGTGTTCCTCGAGCTTCGTTGGCATCACCTGGATCTCGACATTCCGCATGCCACCGACCTGCAACAGGCGCTGCAGCTGCTCGCCATGCACGCGCGGCCCGCCGATGGGTCGGTCCAACACCACCTCCTCGAGTACATAGCTGACGACAGGCGACGGCCAACGGTCGAAGACCTGTTGCCGGGTCAGCCGGTCAGCGACGCGCTTCTCAATGGTCTGCTCGTCCAGGAACGGCCGCCGCTTGGCGAACACGGCCCGCGCGTGATCCTCGGTCTGAAGCAAGCCGTGTACCGCGTGGTTGCAGTAGTGGTGCAGCTCGATCGCCGCCGCCTCCATAACCGCATACCCCCGGTACCACTCTGGGTGTCGGGTGCGCGCCTTCTTCAGCGCCTCCTTGACGTCAGGGATGGCCGCCGTGAGGAGCCCCCCGGCCTCAAGCAACTCATCCGCCTTCTCCAACAACTCCGGCTGAGTAACCCGCACCCCCCGCTCCATGGCCGAAATCGCATCGGGCCCGTAGGCGACAAGGTGCCCCAGCTCCTTCTGCGTGAGCCCCTTCCGCTCCCGAAGCACCTTGAGTTGCTTACCCAGCGTCGTGAACAACCCCGTCGTACCGTCGGCCTCCGCAGGGGTCTCCGGCCTCCGCTCGCCCTCTTCCGTCACCTCACGCCACCCCGCTCCCGATCAGGCCCGACGACCCGTACACCCAACCCACCGCACCCGTACGGCTACGCAACGTCGCCAGGTCACTCCTGGTCAGGGTAGAGAGAAGCGACCACGCTCTGTCACGTGAACTCGCAGATCTCCACCCCCACCGCCGAACTGACCCAGCGCCTGAGTGCGACGCCGCGCGGCGCGCGTCTGGCCCGTCGCCTCACGGCGCACCAGCTGGCGAGCTGGGGCTACCCCCACGACGGAGAAGTGAACGACACCGCGCAGCACGTGGTGGCAGAGCTGGCTGCGAACGCGGTCACGCACGGCCGGGTCCCGGGCAGGGACTTCGAGTTGCGCCTCTTGCTGCTCCCCGAGGAGACACTCCGGATCGAGGTGAGTGACGCGCGGGGAGACAGGCGGCTGAGGTTCGCCACGGCGGGCGACGAGGTCGACGAGGGCGGCAGAGGCCTGATCCTCGTATCGCTGCTGTCGCGGACCTGGGGGGTCAGGGAACGCGCCGTGGGCAAGACGGTGTGGGCGGAACTGCCCCTCAGGTCAACCGGGCGCGGCACTCGACGACCGTGTCGGCGAAAGCCCGGGCCGGCGGACTGAGCGCGTCCCAGCGGCGTACGGCCCACCCGACGGGCAGGGGCCGCAGCCCGGGGAGGGGAACGAGCCGGAGATCACCCTCCCCGGGCACGGGAAGCCCGGGTACGGCGGGCACGACGGCCCGCCCGACCCCCAACTCGGCGAGCAGCAGGGCGGTATCCCAGTCGGCGACGCTCGGCTCGTAGGCGAAGCGCACGCCCAACTCATCGCAGACGCTGTCGAGATGAGCGGCAGAGGCGGAGTTGGGCGGCAGCCGGATCAGGCGTACGTCACTCAGCTCGCCGGCGTCTAGGTACGGCCGCCGGGCGAGCGGATCGTCGGCCCGTACGGCCAGCACCCAGGGCAGTTCGACCACGGCCCGCTGCTCGATCCCGCGCACGGGCGGGCCGAGCGTGATCCATGCGAGGTCGAGCGTGCCGTCGGCGAGCGCGTCGAAACTGCCGCGTCCGGAACTGACGGTGCGGAACTCCAGGGTGACGTGGGGATGCCGTCGGCGGAAGGTGACGACGGCGTCGGACATGAAGTGCCGGACGGTGGTGGCCCCGGTGGCGACCCGCACGTAACCGCTGTGACCGTCGACGAGGTCCCGCAACTTCCGTACGGCGAGGTCGAGCCCGCAGATCCCCTCGGCGGCGGCGGCTTCGAGCACCCGCCCGGCGTGGGTGGGGACGACCCCGCGAGGCTGCCGCTCCAGCAGCGCCACCCCCGTCTCCCGCTCCAGCCGCTTCACGTGCTGGCTCACGGCCGACTGCGTACACCCCAGCTCCCGGGCCACCGCGCTGAGGCTCCCGGCCCGGCACACGGCCACGAACACACGCAGGTCGTCGAGGGTCACGAGACCCAAGCTAACACTTGGGCCCCGCCACAAATCCCAAGGATTGACTGGACCAATGCGCGCGTACGACGATCCCTATCGGGCCCAGGCGGCAACCCGCTCCTTCCCTCCCCGCACCGATGTCCGGACCCGGGTGGGGGGAGGAGGGAGCGGGTGCCGACCACAGACGCACGCAGGCCGAAGGGGACACGGCAAGTGGAGAACGGGACGGCGCAAGCACGGGCGCTACTGGCCCGGTTGAACGCGGACGACATCCCCCACCCGGGCGGCACCCTCCTCGCCCACTGCGAACGAGTACGCGCCCGCCTGTCCACCTGGGGCGCCCGCCCGGCCCTCCAACTGGCCGGCCTCTGCCACGCGTTCTACGGCACCGACGGCTTCCCGAGCGCCTTACTGCCGTCGGCGCGCCGCCACGAGCTTCGGGAAGCGGTCGGGGAGGAGGCGGAGGCGATCGTGTACCTCTACGGGAGCTGCGACCGGAAGGCGACGTACCCGCGCTTGAGAGCGGACCTCAACTCGCCTTTCCGTAACCGATTCACCAGCCGGGACGAGCACGCGTCACCACTCCGGGCACGCGACTTCGCCGACCTGACGGCCGCCAACGAACTCGACCTGGCCGCCCACGACCCCACCTTCCACGCCCACCACGCCCCAGCCCTCCTCGCCCTCTTCACCGACCTCCGCCCCCTACTGAGCCCGCCCGCCTGGCAGGACTGCGAGAGGGTGCTGGGCGGGGAGAGGTGAGCTGCCCGGCCGCCGATTGGTGGGGTTGCCGTGGGGGCCACTCGCTTCTTTGCAGTGTCGTGCTTCCGCGGCCCGCG
>NZ_JBITDA010000043.1:0-50570 GCF_044453765.1 Streptomyces sp. NPDC051636
AAACAGCGTCCACAACTCGTCCGGCACCAACCGCTCCACCAGATCCGTCATGCACGGCTCAACGAGCGATCACACCATCAGAAACGACGTCTTAGGCGGTTGATGCCGCACTCGACCGCGTGCCGAGCCTTGTAGTCCTGCGGGTCGAACTTCGGCGGCCGGCCGCCGCGGGAGCCGCGTTTCTTGCGGTTGCGGGCCTGGTCGGCCTTGTCAGGGATGGTGCAGCGGATCCCGCGCCGCCGCAGGTAAGCGCGGTTTTTCCAGGAGGCGTACGCCTTGTCGGCGCGCACGCGATTGGGCAGGGTGCGCGGCCTGCCCGGCCCGAGGCGCGGGACACGGACAAGAATGGCAAATGGTGGCTGGCCTTCGGGTCGTTCCGGCTCGGCATCTACATGATTGCCCTGGACCCTCAGACTGGGAAGCGGTCGGCCACGGACACCGGGATCCGCCACCTGGCGCAGAGGCTGCATGGCTGGCCCGACCCGGTGGAGGCACCCTTCGTCTACTACAAGAATGGCTACTACTACCTGTTCGTGTCCTTCGACTACTGCTGCAAGGGTGTCAACAGCAACTACAGCATCCATGTCGGCCGCTCCACCGCGCCCGACGGCCCCTACGTCGACCAAGCCGGGCACAACATGGTCGGAGACGGCGGCAGCCTGCTGCTCGGCACGCACGACAGCTGGGTGATCGGTCCGGGCGGGCAGTCCGTCATGCACGACGACGTGGACAACCACGACCTGCTGACATACCACTACTACGACGGCCGAGCCAACGGCAAGCCCGAGCTGGGGATCAATTACCTTGGGTGGAAGGACGGGTGGCCTTACGTTTACTAGGGAGCGTATTTGGTCGTGATCAAGGGGCGGCTCGCGTTAGGTCCTTGATCCAGATCATTGAGGCGCGGAGGTGGAGACCGGCAAGGTAGCTCCGCGGGGTCTTGTCATAGCGCTTGGCGATGCCTCGCCGCGCCTTCATCTTGTTGATCGCACGCTCGACAGTGTTCCGTTCCTTGTAGAGCTCGACGTCATGGCTGACGGGCCTGCCGCCCCTACTGCCCTTCTTCTTCCGGTTGGCGGCCTGGTCCTTCTTCTCCGGAATGACCGCCTTAACGCGGTGTTTTCCCAGGTAGGCGCGGTTGCCACGAGACGAGTACGCCTTGTCCCCGGCGACCGCGTCGGGCCGGGTGCGGGGACGGCCGACAGGCCCGCGGACCCGCACCTTCTTCAGGACGGGGATGAATTGCGGGCTGCCCGCCGCCTGTCCCGCAGTCAGCAGCAACGCCAGTGGGCGGCACCTCCGGTCGGCGGCGAGGTGGACCTTGCTGGTCTGCCCGCCCCTCGACCGGCCGAGCAGGGCAGCCTTCAGCCGGAGATTGCGCCGGCGCCGGACGCGTCGCCGTTCCTCCTGCTCGGGATCGTTTCCGACGGCCTGCTCGGCTGGTTCCTCATGGCTGCCCCCTTTTGCCGGGCCTTCTCCTCCTCGGCCGCGGCCTTCTCCAAGGCGAGCATGATGTCCTCGTCGAGGTGCATCCCGGCGGCGTCGTGGTGGGCCCGGGCGGTGGTGGAGTCCACACTGACCAGGGACAAGTCCACCTCACCTCGTTTCGCTGCCTCCGTGACCCCTCCAGCAGGGCTTCGAAGACGCCGGCGTCCCTCCATTGGCGGAATCGGTTGTGGACGGTCGGCCAGGCACCGAACTCGGCCGGCATCTCCCGCCACTGCCCGCCCGTCTTGAACCGCCAGAGCACGCCCTCGAACTGCTGCCGCAGCCGCTCGGGGTACGGGCCGAACCTGCCAATCGGCAGGCAGGGCTCGATGAACTCCCATTCCGGGCCCGTCAGTTGTGCACCGAGTCATGCATGACGATCTACCGGAACCCGCCCCACTGCGGGAGCGAATCCCGCAGGTTGATCACAACTGGATACGCTCCCTAGTTCGACCATGCCGGGGACCCGGACACGTCGTCATCGACCTCACTGACGCCCACATCTGGGATGTCTCCTCCGTCGCCGCCCTCGACGCCGTCACCACCAAGTTCGAACAGCGCGGCAAGACCGTTCGGATCACCGGCCTCAACCACCGGAGCGCGCACGTCCACCAGAACCTCAGCGGCGAACTCACCGGCCACTGACGCTCATATGACAGCGCCTGCCCTCCGAACGTGCCGGAGAGCGGGCGCTGTCGCGTGAGGCGGGTGGAGGCGGCGGTCGGTCAGGACCGGCGGGTGGCCTGCCGAAAGGTCGAGGTCGGTCGCGGGGAGGGCGGGCGATCGAGCAGGCGGCGGTCCTCAGCCGGTGGTGCCCGGTGGCGGGGCGGTGTCCTCCAGGAAGTCGAAGGCGAGCCCGCTGGACGCCTCGCCCCGGCCGGGGCGGCGGTGGGTGGCGAGCCAGAGGGAGACCCGGCCGTCGCTCCAGCGGGTGCGGTTGAAGGAGGAGGTGATCCCGGTGCCGGTCTGCGGCACCTCCTCCTCGTGCACGAAGTACGGCCGGCCCTGGTCGAAACCCTCGCGCAGCAGGGCCGTGCGGGCCGGCACCGGCTCGCCGTCTACGATGCCGAGCATGGCCGCACGCTGCAACCGGATCTGGCGGTTCTGCCCCGGAACGTGCACCGGGATGAACGGGATCCAGTTCTCCGGGACGGTGTTCATCGCCTCGTAGCGGACCGGCGCGGCGGCCGGCGGCGGCACCGTCGGCGGGTGCAGGGCCAGCCGGTGAGCGAGGATCTCGGCGGCCACCTCGCTGCCGCGCCGGGGCTCGCCGGTGGCCAGCCGGACGGTCTGCTCGACGCCCCACACCATGTTCGCGCTCTCGTCGCGGACCAGCGTGACCTCCTCCAGGACCGGCCCCTCGGCGACCCTGGGCACGCTCGGCGGCAGCAGCAGATCGGTGTCCGCCGGGACTGACGCGTCGCCGATGGTGTCGAGGGTGAACATCGACCAGCGCTGCCAGTCGGCGTCGTCACCCGCCCCGGCGGGCGTGATCCACAGCTTGCGGCCGAAGACGTCGGTGACCGTCAGCCCGCGGATCGAGGCCACCGTCCCGGCGGGGACGTCGCAGGGCAGCTGGAACCAGTCGTTGCTGTAGACCAGCGCGAACTCCAGGAAGACCAGCCGCGCCAGGTCGGTGCTGTCCGGCCGCACGGCGGCGAAGTTGGTGCGGCCGTCCTCGACCGCCCACCAGCGCGGCAGCGGCATGCCGGAGAACCGGACCGGCGCCGGAAACACAGTGCGGTTCAGCGGCGCGGGCGGTGGAGCGGCGCCGCCGAGCGGACCGGCCGGGTCGACGGAGAACGCGTGCCAGTCCAGCGTGCCGCCCGGGTACTCCTGCGCGGTGAGGACCTTCTCCGCCCCGCCGGCCGCACCAGCCGCGACCGAGAAGCGGTGCTCCAGCCGTGCCGGATCCCAGGCGGTGTTGCCGGTGTGGGTTGCCGGGTCCTCGGCCGGCTGGTCGATCAGCGCGTCGAACCAGGCGGTCAGCCGTCGGGCCAGCTTGGCCAGCTCCTCGCGCTGCAGGCCCGGCAGCCCGTCGATCCCGTCGTGTGCGGGCCGTCCCCGTTTGAGGGCGAGGTAGAACTCGTAGCCGTCCATCCGGCGGCCGGCCACCGTCTGCAGGGCGGACCAGACCTCGGGGTGCGCCACCCTCGGGGCGTCCGCGTCCGCCCGGGGGTCGGGCAGTGCGATGGGGTAGCGGTCGACGTACTTCTGCCGGATGCCCAGGCCGAGCAGGATCGGGGTCTTGCCGACCAGCTTCATCCAACGGCGCCCGATCGCCAGCCGCAGGTCGAAAGAGATCCGGTCGGCGGCGAACGCGAACGGCAGCGGGCGCCGCTCCGCGACCGCCTCCAGAGGCCGGTCGGCGGGCAGCGGCTCCACCGCGCCGTCGGCTGGTCGGAACCTGCTCGGCGGGGTGGCGACCACCGAATAGGTCGCGGTGACTGGCGAGCCGCCGTCCGTGCCGCGGAACTCGCCCATCTGCCACTGCCGGGTGAGCATCCACAGCGGATCGCGCACCTCGGCGCGCAGCGCCCGTGCGAAGTCGGTGGTGCGCGGCCTGCCCTCGATGCGGTTCCACAGGCCGACGGTGGGCGCGCGGCGGTTGTCCAGCGCCTCGCGGAGGTTCTCGATTCGGGGCTCAGCCACGGGCCTTCCCTCGCAGGTTGGCGATCGCGAGATCGGTGCTGATGGTGATCGGCTGTCGGGTGGCCGACAGGACGGTGGCCGGCAGGAATTGGGCGTAGGCGGTGCCGTCGAGGTGGCCGGGTTCCACGGCCCGGATCCTGGCCAGGTCGAAGGTCTCCCGGACGGCGGCGACCAGGTCGTCCCAGACCCAGGTGCCGGTTCGGGCCGGCGGGACGACCAGGAGCATGGTCTGTGGGGGTTCGGAGTCCGGGCCGTCGTAGTGCACCGCGATCCCGGTGGTCTCCTGTTCGGCCGGTACCACCTCGGTCCACTCGTCGAACAGCACGCCGCACCGCCGGGCGGGGCCGAGCAGGGGCTCGGAGGCGTAGTGGGCGGTAAACAGCAGCCGGTCCTCCTCAATCCGGGTGCCTGCCCGGAACTCCATCGCCAGCCAGTGGTCGCCCTCCCGGTAGGGGAACTGGACCGGGGTCAGCTGCGGCTCCTGCCAGCCGGGGATGTTGCCCAGCAGCCCGCCCGGCCCGCGCAGCGCGTCGCCCAGGGCGACGGCCTTCTCCCACAGCCGTGGCTTCTCCCGGACCCTGGCCATGCCGTGGACCCAGTCGTCCACCGGGAAGTTCCGGTCGAAGTCGTCCGTCAGGTGCTTTACCAGCCCGGGGCTGTCGGCGCGGGCCCGCTTCCAGTCCTGGGCCAGTTGGTCGGAGGGCGTGAACTCGGGCACCACCAGGACGTCCTCGCCGAGCATCGCCACCAGCGCCGCGGTGGCCGCCCGGACCCGGTCGGGGTCGGTCGCCGCCGCGTCGTGCTCGGCGAGCGCCGTGTCGGCGGCGGCGAGCCGCCCGGTGACGTCCGTCTGTAGCGCCTGCGCCCGGGCCAGCAGGTCGCGGCCCAGTTCGACGATCCGGTCCTCGTACGGCGTCAGATCCAGGCCTACCGGGTCGAAGGCGGTCAGCGGAAGCTGGGCCCGGACGTCGGCGACCAGACCGGCGAGCGTCGTGCGGGTGGTCCGGGCGAGCCGCCGGAGCCCCTGCAACCGGGAGTCGAACGCGGACCTCCGGCCGGCGACGATGACGCGCAGCCTGGCCGGGGTCGACGGGCGCGGGCTGGTCGGCGTGGTGGTGAGCAGCCGTTCGGCCTGCTCCAGCAGCCGGAACCGCTCCTCGGTCGGCGCGGACGCCGGCAGCGCGTCGTACCGGGCGATGAGCGCGTCCGCCTCGGCAAGCGAGCGCCCCATCCGCGCGGCCGCCACGACGACCGCCGCCAGGACGTCGGCGAACACCCCCCGGCGCCACTCGACCAGTTCCGCCCAGCCGCTCCGCAGCAGACCGAACAGACCGGCCGTGGTGGCGAGCCGGCTGTGGGCGGTGATCAGCGCGTCGATCCGTTCGAGCACCTCCTCGCGCCGCACCGAGGCCGGCTCGGGTGGGTAGAGCCGCGCCAGCACGGTGAGGTGGTCGGCCACCCGGGCGCGCAGGGCGTCCAGGCCCGCGCGGACGGCCGCGGGCCGCTCCCGGGGCACCGCGACCGCCTCGTCGGCCGAGCGGTCGACCCCGGTCGGCCCGGAGGCCGGGACCAGGTCCGTGGGCCGCAGCGGCCGGGAGGTGGTCAGCAGCGAACGCAGCGCCTCGACCAGCGGCGACACCTCGAACAGGGTGACCTTGCCGTCCACCCGGGTGGTGTACTCGATGGTCAGCGGGACGTCCGGGCGCGGCTTGTCCCGCGTGACGACGACGCCGAGGATCCGGTCGTCCAGATCGGTCATCGCCGTCTCGCGCGCCGGCCGCAGGGTCCACAGCAGGTCGATGGGCTGCAGTTCGAGGTCGAACTGGGTGACGTCGCTCCGGCGCGGCAGCCCGTCGAGCGGATCGGTCCAGGTGACCCGGACCGCCACCTCGTGCTGCGCCGGCAACAGGCTGGGCAGCCAGTCGTTGACAGCGGGTTCGGCTTTGGCCCGCGGGCCGTCGCCGCGGAACCGGGCGACACCGGCGTGGGGGTTGAGCCCCGCGGTGAGCTGGACGGCGAACCGGTGGGTCAGGGTGACGCCGCTGCGCGGGGTCTGCACGACGGCGGGCTCCGGCGGGAAGCCCTCCTTGGCGTAGGCGTCCAGCGTCGCGGTGGCGCGCTCGGCATTGCCGAGCAGCACCTGGTGGGTGCTCTCGGCGACGGCGAGGTCGGCCAGCGCGTCGTGGATGTCGAGCAGGTGCCGCAGCTCGGCGTTGATCGCGTCCTGCTCGTCGGTGGAGGCCTCCGGCATGTCCTGGGCGCCGAAGGGGTAGGTCGGCGCGGCCGGCGGGCGGGTGGCGCGGCGGACGAGTTCGAGCCCGTCGACGACGTTGCGGGCCTCGATCACGTCGATGTCCGCCCTGCCCTGCGGCGTCACCTCGGACAACTTGCCCGCGCGCAGCGGGAACGCGCGCCGCAGCGCCGGAAGGAAGCGGTCGAGCTCGACGCCGGGGTGATGGTCGTGCAGCCCGCGCTCGAAGCGCCGCCCGAGCAGCGCCCCGAGCGAGTGGCCCGCGCGCAGCCCGTCGAGCAGTTCCAGGGCGATCCGGACCCGCCCGGAGCTGAGGTTCACCGCGAACGAGCCGGGGTCGGCCTCCGTCCCGTTGGCGAGATAGCCGGCGCGCAGGACGGCGGCCGTGGTGGCGTGGCTCGGTGACGGGGCGTGGACGTAACCGCCGTTGGTCCGGTCGTACGGAATCTCGGCCGCCCCGAACACCGCCGCGAGCTGCGGGTCCAGCGTGACCGACCCGAGCGCGTGCTCGCGCGGGCGGACGTCCTCCAGCAGCCCGTAGCACCCGAGGTGGACGCCCGGACGGGGCGCGGCGGTGCCGTCGGGCCCGAACCGCAGCTCGGCCAGCCGCTCGTTGGCCAGTCCGAGCAGCCAGGCGTCGAGCCGGTAGGTCGCGCAGTCGAGGTGCTCGGCGAGCACCCGTTCCAGCCGGGCGGTGGGCAGGTCGGCGAGCAGCTCGACGGCACGCAGCTGCCCGGCGAGCGCCGCGGTTGCCGGGCTCGATTCGAGCACGCCGGGGATGAACCGGTGCACCAGGAGGTCCGGGTCGGAGCTACCGGTGATCGCCGGGTCGGGGGCGTACAGCTGCCGGTACCGGCTCTCGCTCACCGGCGGCGCCGGCTCCCCGGGCCGCTTGGTGCGGACGTGGACGAAGAGCGGGTCGGCGAGGGAGGGGGCCGGGCGTCCGGCGGCGACCGCGAGGCGCCGTCCGGCGTCCTCCCAGCCGAGCAGGACGGCGTGCCGCAACAGCAGGTACAGCAGTGCGGCCGGCGCGCGGTTCCCGGCGAAGCCGTCCTCCAGCCGCACCTTGTCCAGGTCGGTGCGCCCGTACCGGACCAGCCAGTGCAGGTAGTTCCCGGGATCGGGACCGGCCGTGGAGGCGCGCACCCGGTCGGTCTCGGAGAGCGGGCGGTCGTCCACCAGCGGGGCGAGCAGGGGGTGCTGCGTCCCGGCGAACAGCCGGCGGACCAGCGCCGGGTCCGGGCGCTCTGGCGGGTGCACCTGGTAGCCAAGCCGGGCGAGGAGCGTGCGGATCGGCTGCGGCATGTGCAGCACGTCCTCCAGCGCGGGCAGCACGGTGCCCCCGAGGCCGCCGAGGTTCTCCCGGTTGAAGACGTCCTCGACGCTCTGTGCGTACCGCTGGTGGTACTCGGCCGAGGTGGGGTGCAGCGCCAGGATGTCCAGCAGCCGCTGGTGCGGGTCGGGGTCGCCGCCGTCGATGCGCGCGACCTTATCGGCCGCGGTCCGCCAGTCGGCCAGTGCCGCGCTCAACAGCCGGTGCAGGGTGGTGCGGTGGGCCGTCGCCGCTGGCCAGGTCAGCCGGCTGAACGCGGTGGTCGGCAGGATGCCGTAGGGCTGCCGGCCGACCCGGACGGCCGGGACGGGGCCGCGTCCGCTGACGTGGCGGAGGAAGAAGTCGCGGGTGTCGGCCGCGGCCTGCGGCGGCACGATCGGGTACAGGGTGGTCTGCAGGAAGCTGCCCCAGGTCGCCGGCCAGAGGGCGGTGTTGGCGGCGCGGGCGTCCCGCTGGTCGGTTCGGTCGGCGTTCGGCACCCCGGCCAGGACCGCGGGGTCGATGCCGAGCAGTTCGGCGAGGCACTGGCCGTCGGTCCTGGTGGTCCAGTCGCCGGGCGCGGCCGTGGCGGTGAACCCGGCGGCCGTGCGCAGCCCGGCGTCCGCCTCCTCGCGGGCGTCCTGGCCGGCCTGTGCCTGCTCGGAGTTGTTGGTGGGGGTGCCCTGGGGCAGCAGTGCGTACCCGGCCGGACTGCGCAGCTGCCGGGTGACCAGCCGGCCCAGTTCGACGGCGGACTGCTGCGGGTCGGTGCGTTCGCGCAGTCCCAGCACGACCAGCCGGTCCACGCCCTTGCGGTTCAGGGCGTCGAGCGGGACGCGGATGCCCATGCCGACCTCGAACGCCTCCTTGAAGTCGGTCAGCCAGCGCAGCGGCGCGGGCACCCGGAGGGCGCCGGTCCGCTCGTCCACCTTGAGCTGCTCACCGGGCGGCGTGTTCGGATCGGGGCCGACCGCCAGCTCGTCGGGCACCGGCTTGCCGGGGACGGCGAAGACCTGGGTGCCGCCGACGTACCCGAGCGCCGTGAATCTGTCGGGCAGCAGTCCGGCCTTGGGGGCCCTGGTCCAGGAGTCCCGGGCCACCTGGGCCGGGCGCGGCAGCACCAGGAAGGCGACCAGGACGCCGTCGCGCGGGTCGGTGGGCGCGGCGTCGATCCCGGCCGGCCGCCGGCCGCGGACGGCCCGGGCCCGCTCGGGGCCGACGGAGGCCAACAGCGCCGCGTCGGCGGACCGCAGCCGGGTGCGGTCACCGTGCGCCCGCCAGACCGCCGTCCAGTAGGCGGCGGTCGGCTGCCGGTCGGCGGCGGGAAGCGCGGTGGGGCCGGCGAGGACCAGCACGACGGTGTCCTCCGGCAGGTTCGCCGGCTGTTCGGTCGGGTTGGCGGGCGGATGTTCCGCGCGCAGCCAGGCCGCCCGGCCGACGGGGACCCGGCCGGTGAACTCGTGCCACGCCACCTGTTCGGCGGCGCTGTCGCCGCCCGCCCGCCACACCGCCGTCCAGTAGGCGCTCAGCGCGGTGAACTCGGCCTCGCCGGGCAGGGGTTCGAACTTGTCGACCGCCCACTCGTCCGGGAAGATCCGGATCAGCAGCTCGGTCTCGGTGAAGCAGGTCTCCAGCCGGACGGGGCCGAGCAGGACCGGCAGGTCGTCACTGAGCGGGGCGGGCATCGGGCAACATCTCCTGTGCGTGGACGGCGATCAGTACCGGTGCCTGGAAGAGCATGTAAGCGATGTCCGCGGAGCTCAGCCGGGAGTGCCAGAGCGGAAGCGCGGCGTCCTCGCGGCGCTGCTCGCGCTTCTCCTGGTCGTCCTCGGAGCCGTCGAACCGGACGAGCGGGACCTGCACGCCCGGGTCGAGGCTGACGAAGCGCCGGTCGAGCGGGTCGATGGCCCGCCAAGACAGGTCGTTCCACACCTCTACCGCGGTGCCCGCGCCGTCGTCGGCGCCGAACCGGGGGTCGCCCGGGCGCTCCTTGATCACGAAGAACCAGCCGGGGTCCAGCGGCGGCTCCCCCCGCGCCTGGTCCGCCGTCAGGTCGAAGCCGAGCAGGGTGATGTCCGGCTCCACCCTGGCCTCGTAGATCGGCAGCTTGACCAGCTCCGGGGACGGGCGGTCGCCGTCCGGCACGTCGGCGAGGACCCGCTCCAGGCTCGGGTCGACCACCCCGTCCTCGCCCTTCGCCCAGGCGGCGCGGTGCGCGTAGACGGCGGCCGTCGGATACTTCTTGAGCAGCTCGCCGCGGATCACCAGGACGAGCTCCTCCTCCTGGACGAGGTCGCGGTTGTCGTGCCCACCGAGCGCCGTGTCCCTGGTCCAGTCGTCCATCCGGGTGATGTCGTACAGGCGCTCCCTGCGCTCCGCGGCCGTCTCGCCGGGCCGGGGCGGCTCCACCCGGGGATCCCAGAACTGGCGGAACGAGGTGCAGCGCTGATCGGTCGGGAACTCCCGCCACAGCAGCTCGCGGGCGAACTCGTGGTTGAGCCCGGCCATGAACGCCTCGATGAACTCCTGGTCGGTCGCCAGGAGCGTGATCGTGTTCGGCGGAACCAGCCCGAGGTTGGGCACGAAGGTGTCCACCGACATGTCCAGCAGCGACTGGTACATCGGCAGGTCGATGACCGGGTACGCCATCGCCTCCAGGAACCGCTCGGCGAAGGGCTGGAGCCGTTCCGGGAGCCTCACCCCGCTCAGCAACTGCCGGGGCACGGTCTCGTCGGCGCTCAGCCCGGCGAGCATGGTGCCGGTGACCGGCGTGATGCCGAGCGGGAGGCGTTCCCGCGTCCGCCCGCCGACCACGGCGGCGTCGAGCCCGTCGTGGAGGTCCCGGAGTGCCAGCTTGAACAGCCGCGCCTCGGCGGAGTCCTCGCCGCCCGGACGGGGCACGACCCCTTCCCCGGGCAGGCTGAGCACGAAGTCCGAGCTGCTCGGCAGCCCGCCCACCGGATCGGACGGCCCGGCCTCCTGCGCTCCGGCCAACGACGGCCCGGGCGGGTGCAGGACGTTCGCGAGCTGCGCCGGGGTGACGATCGCAGCCGGTGCGGCCTTGGGCGGCGCGGCGGCGATCCCGGTGGCCGGGTCGTCCATCCGGGGCAGCAGCGCGTCCGGCGGCTGGTTCGCGGCGGCGAACGGCAGCCCGCGCATGAGCCGCGAGCGCGGCCGGGTGATCCGCCGCATCGGCGGCGACACCGGCGCGGCCGCGATCCGGCTGCGGGCCACCTCGAAGCCGACGGCCACCAGCTCGGCCGGCTCCGCACCGCCGGGGCCAGCGGCCCGTGCCGCCTCCGCCGATCCGGTCGTCGTCACCCGGGAGCCGGCCGGCGCGGTCAGCCGCAGGGACCGACCGGACGGCGGCGGGGCAGCGGCGGCGGCCTGCGCGACCCCCGGCGCGGGCGTCGGCGGCACCGGCGGCGGGACCGGTGACGCCAGGTGCTTGCCGTGCAGCACATGGCCGACCTCGCGGGCGAGCTGAGCGGCGCGGATCCGGTCGTTAGCCGCGAGCACCTCGCCGACCTGTTCCCAGGCGGCGGCCATGAACTCCTCCTGCCGCGCCTGGACCACCTGGGTACCGAAGTTGGCCGCGATCCGGAAGCGCGGGTCGAGGTTGAGCCGGTGCACCCAGTTGCGGTTCTCCGGCGCCGGGACGGGCGTGCCGTCCCGCTGCGACAACAGCCGGGACGTCCGGGCGTGCCAGCGCCCGTACAGCGGCGGGGTGATCACCGGATCGGCCGCACCGGGCCCCGGCGCCGCGGCCGCGCCCGCCGGACCGAGCGACTCGGCCAGCCGGGCGTGCGCGACCGTGGGCGGGTGTTCGAGGTAGTCGTCGGCCAGGTTGATCCGTCCGGCGAGGGCCTGCTGGAAGGGGTGCGGGTACGGCAGCGGAACGGGCGGCGGCGGGGCCGGCGGCGGTGGTGGAGGCGTGGGGAAGCGGCCGTCCCAGTTGTCCCACAGGTCCGGCTCACGGTCGGGCACCCGCAGTGCCCCGCCGAGCTTGAGCACCCCGCCGAGCGCGGCGGGCTCGGTGATTCCCAGCAGGCCCGGTCCGGGCGAGCGCTGGACGTCGACATCGCGCCGCCCCACCCGGGGGTCGGGCCGCCCGGGCTGCAGCAGCCGGACCAGGTACTCGAAGTCACCCGCGGTACCGGTGCCGAAGAACCAGCGGTGGTAGTAGGGGAGTTGACCGGGAGCCTGCCGGTTGGGGTAGTTCGGCCCCCAGGCGGAGTGCGCGGCGCTCGGCGTGGCACCCGGGTCGAAGCCGAGGCCGGCCAGCCGCCCGGTCTCGAAGGCGGGCACCAGGAAGGCGTGGTACCCGGTGTTCGGCCACAGGTGCCGCGGGCAGATCAGCCGGGAGCAGGCCCGGTCGGGGTTGGCGCGCAGCACCTGCCGCAGCGCGGCCAGCGCGGAGGGCATGTTCTCCGAGACGATCGGGTCGACGAGCTCCCCGTCGACATGCACGTGCGCCCAGGCACCGAGCTGCTCCGGCGGCGGCAGCGTACCGGCCGGGTCGGTGACGGTGATGAACGGCAGGGGCCGCCCGGGCGCCGCGCCCTCGGTGAACTCGCCCGGCTCGCCGGTCTGCTTCGGCCCCTCCAGCACGATCAGGGCGAGCCACGGCCGCAGCCGTCCGGTGTCCGCCTCGGGTGCCAGCGGGCTGTACTGCCAGGGGAAGTCCTCGTCGTAGAACTCGATGTGCGCCAGGTAGTTGGGTTCGGCGTTGGTGACCCAGGCCCGCGGCTCGGTCCGCGAGACCACCCGCGGATCGATGCCGACGATGTCGCCGGGGCCGTAGAGCTGGACCTTCTGCTCGACGAACTGCTCCGGCGGCGGGCCGGCCACCGGCTCGCCGGTCAGGTGCAGGCGGACCGGGATCTCGGCGCGGGTGACCGGGCCGGCCGGATCGGCGGCGATCCTGGTGGCGATGCCGCCGCGCAGCCACGGCAGGAAGGAGTAGGCGTTGGTCGTCATGAGGCGGCCCCGAACACCTCGGTGGTGGCGGTGAGTTCGTGAACCGCCGGATCGGCGGCGGCGAGCCCGGCGCGGACCGTCCCGCCCGCGATCAGCACCCGGCCGTCCGACAGCGCGGTGGCGGCGAACGCCCAGCGGCCGGTGGTCGTGCCGGCTGCGGCCGTCCACGCCCGAGTGGTGTCGTCGAAGAGCAGCGCGCTCCGGTAGCCGACGCCGTCGCGCACCTCGGCGGTGCCGCCGACCAGCAGGAACTTCCCGCCGCCCAGCGGGACCACCCGGTGGAGGCCGCGGCCCCCGGGCGAGGCCGGCATCGCCGTCCAGGTCCCGGTGGCCAGGTCGTAGCGCTCGACGGTCAGGCCGGTGAAGGGGTCGAAGGTGCCGTCGCCCGGGGCACCCGGGGTGGCGCCGCCGAACGCCAGTGCGGCGGTGTCGGAGGCGGCCACCGCCTGGTGCCGGCTCCGGGGCCGCAGGAGGCTGCCGGTCGGGGTCCAGGCCTTGGTGGTGGGGTTGTACAGCTCGCAGAACGCGAGCGAGGCGTCGTCGTGCCCGGAGATCGGCGCGGTGCCGCCGCACACCAGCACCTGACCGCCCTTGAACAGGACGGCGGAGTGGCCGGTCCGGGCGTCGGTCATCGTCCCGGCGTCGGTCCAGGTGTCGGTGGCCGGATTGTAGATCTCCGCCGACCGCAGGGCCTTGACGGAGTCGCCGGAGCGCACCGCGACGCCGCCCGCCACCAGCACCCGCTTGTCCGCCAGCAGCACCGCACTGTGCCCCCAGCGGGCCTCGCGCATGTCGGCGGCGGTCTTCCAGCTGCCGTCGGCCGGGTCGTAGAGCTCGGCGCCGGCGAGGCCGGGCGACAACGGCGACGAGCCGCTCGTCCCCCCGGCGATCAACACCCGGCCGTCGTCGAGCCGCGTCGCGGTGTGCAGTCGGCGCGGGAAGCGCAGCGGGACGCCCGTCGTCCAGGTCGCGGCGGCCGGGTCGTAGACCGCGGTGCGGGTCAGGACGGCCGAGGTGGCGTCCGAGCCGCCGACCAGCAGCACCTTGCCGCTCTTCAGCAGGACGGCGCCGTCGTACTGCCCGTACCAGGAGGCCGGTGACGGCAGGTCACCGGCCTTCGTCCAGGCGCCGCCGGCCGCGGCTGCCGCACTCGTCGTGGCAGCGGTCATGGCGTCGGTCGCGGCGTCGGTCATGGCGTCGGTCATGGCTCGTCGAACCCTTCGGGCTGGCCGTGGTCACGGCGTGAGGATCTCGGTGCCGGCGGTGATGACGGCGGCCTCCCCGGGGGACGCCGGACCGGAGAGCGTGACGCCCCCCGCGACCAGCACCCGGCCGTCGGCCAGCTCGGTGGCGGCGAAGTCGGTACGGCCGTCGGCCAGGCCGCCGGTGGTGGTCCAGCCGTGGCTGGCCGGGTCGTAGAGCGTCGCGTTGCGAAAGCCCCCGGCGAAGGCGGGTCCGGCGGTGCCGCCGACCACCAGGACCTTGCCCGAGCGCAGCCGCAGCGCTCGGTGCCCGCTGCGGCCGCCGGGCATGTCCGGCAGCCGGCCCCAGGTGTTGGTGCCCGGGTCGTAGCGCTCCGCCGACGCCAGGGGCGAGAGGGTGAACCGGCCGTCGGCCGGGATCCCGGTCGCCTCGCCGCCGGTGACCAGGACCGAGCCGTCGGCCAGCACGGTGGCCTGGTGGCCCCGGCGCGGGGTGGTGAGGCTCCCGGCGGCGGACCAGGTGCCCGCGGCCGGGTCGTACAGCTCGCAGAAGGCGAGCGAGGCCGGGTGGCCACCGGTGGCCAGCGCCCCGCCGACGACCAGTACCCGGCCGCCGGGCAGCACGGCTGCGCGGTGCCCGGACCGGGCGTCGGCCATCGGCTTCGCGGGCGACCAGCTGCCGACGCGCGGGGCGAACAGCTCGGCCGAGTCCAGCGTGCCCTCGCCGCCGCCCCGCGCCCCCGTGCCGCCGGCCACCAGGACCGCGCCGGTGCTCAGCAGCGTCGCCGAGTGCCCGGCCCGGGGCGTCCTCAGTGGGGCCGCCGGGCTCCAGGTAGCGGCGACCGGGTCGAAGACCTCGCTGGAGTCGAGCAGCTTCCCGTCCGCGCCGCGGCCGCCGGCCACCAGGACCCGGCCGTCGTCGAGCACGGTGGTGGAGTGCCCGTGGCGCGCGGTGGCGAGGCCCTGGACGGCCGACCAGGTCTTGGCCGCCGGCTCGAACCGCGCCGCGGACCCGAGCGCCCGGCCGGTCCCGTCGGCGCCGCCGGCGACGAGCACGGTGCCGCCGGCCAGCCGGACTGCCTCCAGCCCGGCGGCCGCGACCGGCAGCGAAGCGGCCTCGGACCACGCCCCGGGGACGGAGAGCGGGGCGGCGACCTCCGAGACCGGGATGACGTGCAGGGCGTCGGCCAGGTCCGGGTCCGCGGCGACCCAGTCGGCCAGCGCGTCGGCCGCCGTCGCGGGGCTGCGGAAGGTGGCTGCGCCCCGGTCGACGTCCGAGGTCGGCGGGAAGGCCTGGAGGTTGTTGCGCCGGTAGGCGACGGCGAACCGCTGTCCGGTGAGCTGCACGGTGTCCCCGCCCGCGAACGGCCGGCGGCGCTCGGCGTCCCGCCGCGACAGGGGGGAGCGGCTGGTGCTGCTGCCCTCCAGCAACTGCTCGTAGACGGCGGCGGGGACGTCGTGGAACCGCGCGCGAAGGCTCCCCGCCGGGGCGGTCGCCTCGGTTACCTGAACCGCCGCAGCGGTCCCCACGGCGATGCCCGCAGGAGCGCCTGGGCTGCTGTCCGTGGGGGTACCCGTGCTCCGACGGGAGTCGATGATGTGCAGCTCGTAGCGGGTGCTGCGGCGGACCACCCGGGCGGAGGCGAGCGCCTCCCGTTCCGCGCTCAACTCCATCCCGGCATCCTGGTCCTGGTACGGCGCGGCGGACAGCTTGGCCGCGTCGTCCATGTCCTGGAACTGGGCCATCGCGAACTTGTCGTCCGGGGTGGAGAGCTGGACCAGGCCGCTGTCCGCCGCCGGAGCCACGGTGAAGCGCCGGCCGTCGCTCGGCCGCTGCGCGCCCACCCGGTCGATCCGGACGTTGAGCGGGATCGCCCGCTGCTGCACGTACAGGGTGCCGAGCGGGTGCAGCACGAGCTTGTCGGTCTCCGGCAGCGCGCGCAGCGTCACCCGGCGGTCGCCGCCGCCGGGGGGCAGCTTGGTGCGCCAGCCCTCGACCTTGGTGAACTCGCCCCCGAGCAGCGGCAGCACCGCGATCGGCGGCAGCGTGGTGTCGTGCTCCTCGCCCCAGCTGAAGTCGAAGTCGGCGGAGATCTCCAGGACGAGCAGCGAGATCGAGCCGCGTCCGCGCGCCCGCCACGGCGACGGACCCTCCAGCCGGAACCGCAGGTCGATGCAGAACAGACCCACCCCGAACGCCTTGAGCGAGACGTCGGCGGCGATCTCGATGACGAAGGAGAACGGGGAGAAGCGGAACAGCGCGTCGAAGGAGAGATGGCCCTCGACCCCGAAGTCCTCGAAGCCCAGCCGGAGTTCCGCCGCAGCCCCGAACTGGACGGTGTTGCTGGTGAGGGCGAAGTACCCGGACACCCGGATCAGCGCCCCGGGCCGGTTCAGGATGTCGACGGCCAGCCGGTTGGGCACCGGGAACGGTAGCGGCGGGGGCCGGAACGACGGGTGGAACCCGCCGACCGTCAGCACCAGGTCCGGGTTGTCCCCCCAGGCGACGAGCAGGCCCATACCGCCGTCGATCGTCATGGTGAGGATCCGCGACTCGAAGAGCTGCGCGAAGAACCACAGCCGCGACTTGTCGAACTCGACCGCGCCGATGAAGGCGACCTTCAGGACCAGCAGCGCGAGCTCCTCGGTGGGCAGCGCGCACTTCAGCACCCCGAGGATCGCCAGGTTGCCCGGAATCTCGATCACGACGCCCAGCGAGACGCTCACCAGCGTCGGCGTGCCCCAGCCGATCTTGGCCATCGGCCCGATCAGGAACTTCCCCTGCTCAGGCGGGAAGAAGGCCCGCAGATCGCTGAGGATCCGCGGGGCGTTGGCGACGACGTCCTGCGGGAACATCACCGACTCGATCCGGCCGGTGCGCACCCCCTCGACGAGCGCCTGCAGGTTCATCCCGCGGTTGAGGCCGATCAGGCCGCCGACGGCGAGCAGGGTGAAGCCGTACCCCAGTTGCAGGCCGAGGCCGCCGAACTCGGTGGTGATCACGATCAGCATCGAGAAGCCGTCGGTGCCGTCCGGCATCCGGGTGCTGATCAGGCCGATCGCCTTGAGATCGACGAATCCGGCGAACTTCAGCTCCAGCGCGCCGGAGTACTCGCCGCGCGCCGGGTCGGCCGACAGGAAGCCCCCGCCGGAGATCACCCCGGTGTCGACCGAAAGCCCGACGCCGGTGGGCGGCTTGAACTCGAAGCCGATGTCCAGCGGACCGAGGTTGCCGCCCTCGCGGAACCGCGACCTGACGATCACTCCGACCCGGTCGACCGCCGCCTTGACCGGACCCAGCTCGGCGTTGAAGGCGGCGGAGATCTCCAGCGGTACCGAGCCGGCCGCGCCGACCCCCGCGCTCAGGTACAGCGTGGTGACCTCGATCGGGCCCACTTCCAGGTGTGTCGGGACCGCCAGGTCGAGCGAGCCGCTGCCCTCCAGCCGAAGCCCCCCCGACGGCGACCAGAGGGCCCGCAGTTCGAAGTCGGACTCGATCCGCCCGCCGCCGGTGATCCTTCTGATGAAGCCGTCACCCTGGGAGAGGTCGATCAGGACGTGGCCGCCCGCAAGGTCGAGACGGGCGGTGGGCTCGGCCGTGGCGCTGCCGCCCGGCCCGGCCTGCGCCGCCAGCCCGAGGGCAGCGGTGAACCGGCGGATCTCCAGCCGGGAGCCGCCGGCCTTCCCCAGCAGCACGATCGGCGCGCCGTCGGCCTTCTCGGCGGTCAGCCCGAGTGCGGCGGCGAGCTGCAACCCGCCGGTGGAGGGATGGAGTTCGATGCTCAGCGGCGGCCGGACCCGGGCCTCCAGCCCCGACTCGAACCTGGTCCGCGCCTCGAAGGAGAGCTTCCAGAGCGGACCGGGCCGGTACTCGCGGACCAGGTCCGCGTCGGCCACCACATCGGCCCGGGCGAGCAGCGAGGGCGGACCGCTCGCCGGGTCGACCGTCAGCCGCAGGATGTAGGCGTCCAGGACCTGCGGGCCGCCGGGCGGCCTCTCGTAGGTGAAGTGCCGACCGCGGGCCACCAGGTGCTCGACGAGGCGCCGGAACAGCTCGGCACCGTCGAAGCCGGGCGTGCCGAAGCCGAAGACGTCGCGGAACAGGTCACCAGGAGCGGTGAACAGGGTGGGCAGCCGGTCGAGGTGGAGCGTCCGGCGGCGGCCGGCCAGGATGGTCGGGTCGGCCGGATCGGAGAACCCCTGGAGGTCGGTGAGCATCCCGAGCAGGGAAAGCACGTCGAGCGCGTTTCGGCTCTTCGCCTCAATGTGGGTGAGTAGCGCCCAGTCGAGGATCCGCCGGGGCAGCTCCTTGGCCTCGGCCCGGATCCTGGCCCGCTGGGCGTCGGTCAGACCGGGCGCTCCGGCCACCGCGGTGTCGAGGGCGGGCCCCAGGGCATCGAGTGCGCCGAACACCTGCCCCAGGGCGCCGACCAGGGACACCCCCTCCAGGGTGATGCGCTCGGCGACGTCGTCCGTGATCGCGGCGTCCAGCCGCAACACGATCGCCCAGGCCTCCGGCCTGCACGGCGATCGTGCCGAGCGGGCCGTCGGCGGCGCCGAGCCCGCCCGGCAGCCACAGGCCCAGCTCCATGAGGAACGCCTGCCGCTGCTCGGCGCCGAGCAGTTGCTCCAGCGGCCGCAGGGCGTTGGCGATCTCCCGGGCGAGCAGCTCTAGGGTTCCGGCGGCCATCTCAGCTCAACTCCGCTCGGTCGTCGAGCTCGTCCGTCTCGTCGAGGTCGGCCAGGGCATCGAGGTCGGACAGTCGCGCACCGGGCAGTCGGAGCAGGAAGTCGCGATGCACGGTGATGGCCTCGCGCAGTGCCGGGCTCCCGGCGGCGGCGAGTTCGTCGAGCAGACAGGCCAGCCCCTCGGCCACCGGGCGGCCACCGAGCGTGCGCGGGACGGGTTCGTCGTGGGCGAGGTCGCTCAGCAGCAGCCGCCGTACGAGCAGCGGGCCGTGCATCCGGTGCCAGGCGACCGTGACACGTCGTTCGGTGTTCACCAGCCGGCGCGTCTCCTCGACCTGTGCGGAGCACAGCTCGGCGGCACGGCGACCGGTCGGGCTCTCGGCCAGCCGGTCGAGCACCTTGCGTATCCGGACCGCCACCGGGACGTGGGCGGCGGGGTAGGCGGCGGCGGGCAGCACGAGCGGCTCGCCGCCGGCGGCGAACGCCTCCGCGAGCGGGGCGGGCCGTGCGGCGAGGATGGCCTTCTCGGCGTCGACGCGGCCGTAGCCCCAGCCGCTGTCCAACTGCGTGGGCGGGACGGGCGGCACCGGCGGCTGGCAGGTGGAGATGAGGTGCCCGACGATCGTGGGGTGGTCGAGGTCGGGATTCACCTCGAACATGAGCGCGATGACGCCGGCGACGAACGGCGCGGCCTGGCTGGTCCCGTCCATGGCGGTGACGAGATCGGGGGGCACGCCGCCCGCCTTGGCCGAGACGATGTCGATGCCGGGCGCGCACACCTCAGGCTTGAGCCGGAAGTCGGTGGTCGGCCCCCGGCCGGAGTAGGGCGCGAGCAGATTGGTCCGCGGGTCGTAGGCGCCAACGGTGATCGGGAGGCGTGCTGCGCCGGGTGAGGTGATGGTCCGGGTGGGCTCCTGATCCGTGAGGACGAATCGGGAGAACGGGTCGGCGGAGCTGCCGAAGACCCAGCAGTCGAACCGGGTGTCGCTCCCCTGGGTCTCCGTGAGGGTGATGGTCCACACGTCGGGGGTGATCTGAGGTTTCAGCGGTGGCACGGCGGGAGGCGGGCTGATCTGAGCGCGGATGAGACGTTTGCCGCTCGGTGCCACGGACAGTCGTGAGGTGACGAAAACCACGTGCGCGGTCTTCCCCTGTCCGAGCGTCTGGCGCACGGACGATGCGTTCGGGTCCGGGTTGGGCGGAACCGGTATCATCGCCGTTCCTCCGACGCTGGGCGGTGGGGTAAGGGCGAATGTCAGCTGTCCCGGCCCCGCGTACCAGATGTCCATCAGTAGCGCCTGAGCGGTGCGGGGGGTGATGGCGAGCTTGAGAGGGATCGACTGCCCGGCGGGGACGATCCTGGACGCGTGCTGTCCGGACTCCTCGGCGGCGGACCCGGGAGGTCCGGGTTTGTAGAGCCCGCTCGCGTTGCCCGCGCTCACCACGATCGCCCGGCGTTGCACTCCGACAAGGAGGTCGTCCAGCCCCGCTTCGAGGATGGACGTGCCGTCGTGGGGGGTTCCGTTGACGAACAGGCTGATGTTCACCACCGCGGGCGGCTTCGGGTCGGTGCCCGGGGGGAGCCACGGCTGTTCGAGGCAATGCGCGGCTCCCCGCAGGATGTCACTCTCGGAGGGCACGGTACGGACGATGGCGAGATCTGCCCCGTAGGCGAGTCCGACGGTCCGATCCGGGGAGCAGCAGCGGGGCAGACCGATTCCGGCGGCGATGCCGGCGACGTGGCTGCCGTGGCCGTTGGGGTTGCGCGATACGAACGGCGGTGGTGCTGCGGGCGGTGGCGGGGCCGCGGCCAGGGCGGCGTTGATCTCGTTGGCGGAGATGAGGCGGCCCCGGATGACGCTCACTTTCGGGCTCGTCCCCCCGGTCAGGGTGACATCGGTCAGGCGGAGGGCGTTGATCCTCGCGCTGTCGAAGCCCGGCTTGAGGAAGTTGCCCTCGAAATCGATCGTCAGCGGCTTTGTGGGGAGTGGGCCACCGGTGACGACGATGTCGCCCGGCGCGACTCCGCCGAACGCCCCCAGCGCGGCCTGCAGGGTTGACGCGGTCAGGGGGAAAGTCAGGGGGCTGGTCGCCTGTTCGCGCGCGAAGTCCGGAACGAACCACCGCAGGACGATCGAACCTCCGGTGGGGGCGCCCCTGACCTCGATCGTCTGGCGCAGGGTCAAGTCGAGGAGCGAGGTGATCCGGGTCGTCCCGTCGAGTTTCCGGAACGCTGGGTGGAAGATGTCGATGCCGCTGTCGACGATCCCGACGACCACGCCCTGTCCGGTGAGTCCGGGCGGGATGGCGTGGACGAGGTCCGAGGCGGCGGTCCCGCCGAGGCCGGCTGGCACGCCGGTGGGAGTCTCGGCGCCCGTGAACCTGGCCGGACGGTCGCTCTGGATCGCCACCACGCTGTCGAGCGCCGAGATCCGTTCGAGGTCCTCGGCGGCGATGGTGCCGACCGCAACCCGCGCGGTGCGGAAATCCGGCCAGAATCCGGCTTCCTCCACCACCGCGAGGTCGCCGGTGAACTGGAGCAGGACCTTGATCCGTTCGGTCCGGTCCAGCCTCGCACCGTCGTCCTCGTCCTGGCGGAGGGCGGCCTGCTTCAGTGCGTGCACGCGCGAGATCAGCGGTTCGTCGAGTTTCGTGTACGTCATCCGCCACCTCGCAGCCGATCGCCGGACGACATTTTCAAGCGGTCCGAGAAAATCCACCGTATATCAGTATTCGACCCGTTCATAGTGCCGAAGGCGAAGTTCACCTGCAGCAGCGCTCCATGTGCGAATTGATAGCGAAGATTCCCATGTAAAGTTCACTCGTGTGAGTTAATAAAAGTATCATCATGTCAAATGATCTGTCGTGGGCCCATCAGCCAGTGCTGCGGCGATCAACGCCGCGGGTTATCGGTCCAATACTCGGACTCTTGCATTTCGTCGGTCTGGTTGCTGCGCCATGAAAAGATGCCTCGCGCGGAGCGAAGACGGGCTCGCATCTGGTGAGAATGGGTGTACTCCTGGGCTCGTTGCTCAACTCAGAGGTGATATACTCCTCCGACTTGGGAGACTTCACAATGTCGGTGAGGATCGCTTTCACCAAGACGTCATTGGCCTGCTGGGCGGTCGAGAGGCCGCGGTAGATGAGACAGGCCATGGGGACGGCCAGAAGGCCCCACCACGGCTCCACCAGGACGGCCGCCACGCAGCTCAAAACGATGGCCGCAACTCCGACAATAGCCTTGAAATCCGACTCCGCTGCCAGACGGTCGTAATCCCCGTACAGATCTTTGTTTGTGCATAGAGGCGTGTCCCAAGCTGCGGCACGTCCCGAAGAACGAGCCTGACTCCCGCTGTCGATTTTGAATCCGGATCCCAAGACAGGTCACGGTCTTCATCGATTCGATCGGCGATGTAGTAGAGCAAGGTTTCCATAGTCGGTTCAGTCAGCAAGGTCAAACCGCGGCCCGGCAAGTTGATGGTCATACTTTTTGAGATGAATGGGATCTTGCTCTTCACGCCCAACCACCGCAGCTGCCGCCGCGCCCACCACCGGCGAATTCACCGAAGGCCGCGGATAACGGTAGTGGCAGGCACCACGAGACAGTGCGGGGTTGGCGTTCGTAGCGGGGGCTGAGCCGACGGTGGCCAGACAGCCAGGGCGATCAGCTCATCTCGCCGGCTGAGAACGCATCAGCCCTGCCCCGACTACCCCAGCAAGGTTCCAAGAGACCCAGGTCGGTCAGCCCGACGGATCGACTTCTAAAGCTAACCTGCGCGTTTCACTTGCGGCCGTGTCCGGATCTTGAGCGGAAAGACGAAAGTGCCTTCTCAGCTGGGATGATGAGGCTTGCCTAGGGCTTCTGTCACCACAGCAGGAAGGCACTTTCTGCGTGCACACTACCGGGTCGCGTCCCAAGCTCGTCGTCTCGGCCGACGGTCACGGAGTGGTCAGCCACGCCGGATCCCGCCTGCTGGCCGACCTCACCGAAGCCACGGGCCTGACCGGCTTCTTCACCAACGCGCTGCACCGGTTGCGGCCGCGCGGCACCGGCCACGATCCCGGCCGGTTGGCGATCGACCTGGCGGTGATGCTCGCCGACGGCGGCGAGGCGATCGCGGACCTGGCGCTCCTGTGCGATCAGCGCCAGGTGTTCGGCCCGGTCGCCTCCACCCCCACCGCTTGGCGCGTCCTGGCCGACATCGACACCACCACACTCGCGGCACTGCGCACGGCCCCGCCGCCGCCCGGGAAATCGCCTGGCTGCAGGCCGCCGAGACCCCGCGCGGGACACCGCTCTCCCGCGCGGGCGGACGCGACCTGCCCGGCCTGGTCCTGGACCTCCACGCCACCCTCGTCACCTGCCACTCCGAGAAGCAGTGCCTGCGGCGACATCAACCGAGGCAGTCTCGCACTGCTCTCCGATGACGTGACGGGACGGTGTGTGAACGGTGACGGATCCTTCAACGGGTTCTCCCGCGTAAAGTCCGAAGGGGCAAAGGCTGTCGGCGGTTCTGGTCAAGTCAGCCTGCAGCAGCAGAATGTGGCACAACGGGGTCGCCAGAACAGTGCCTGCGCCAACTCCGACTTCGCCGTTACCGCGAATGGCGGGCGGCAGGACAGCGTGTGTGAGAACAAGGACGCCTCGCACAACAAGCACACCCTCACCAAGGGCGGCGGCGCACGCACCGAAGGCGGCTCCAGCATCGCCGACGTGTTCCAGCAGAACACCGCGCAGGAGGGGCGGCAGAACAACAACTGCGCCAACCCCAATAACTCAGGTGTTGAGCTGACGGACTCAGACATCGAGACCAGGTGTCTGACGGTCGACGAGTCTAAGAGGGCGTTTAGGCAGGTCCGGCCCCATATGCGACTCTCGCCCCTGTCCTGCTCTGAGAGCTTTTATCCCGTAGGCATCGAATGACGCTCCCTGGGACGGAGGCTTGGTCATCCATCTCGTTCACTTCTACACCTGGAAGTCCGTCTGGTCTGAAGATGCGACGGAATCGCCTGATGGGCAGCGGAACCGTGCCCTCCGGCTCACTCGTGATCACGCTACGCCGTGAGCGAGCGCAAGCCGTACCCCAGCGGCCTGTCCGACGCCGATGGGCTTTGATCGAGCCTACGTTGACGGCATGGAGAAAGGCCCGGCTCGACCGCAGGCCGACCGGGCGGCCGACCAAGGTCGATTTACGCGACGTCTTCAACGCGATCCTCTATGTGAACCGCACCGGAATCCCCTGGAAATACCTCCCGCACGACTTCCCGAACCATGGCAGGCGTCTATGCCTACTACGCCGCGTGGCGGGACGAAGGGATCTTCGCCCAGCTCAATTACGACCTGACGGGACTGGCCCGAGTGAAGGAGGGGCGCAAGCCCGAGCCGACCGCCTCGGTGATCGACACCCAGAGCGTGAAGACCTCCAGTAACGTGCCCCTGACCAGCCAGGGAACGGATGCGGCCAAGAAGATAGTCGGCAGGAAGCGCGGCATCCTCACCGACACGATCGGCCTCATCCTTGCCGTGACCGTCACCGCCGCCGGCCTATCGGAGAATGCCCTGGGAATACGCCTCCTCGACCAGGCGAAGGAGAAGTACCCGACCATCTCCAAGAGTTGAGGCGACGCCGGTTTCAAGATCGCCGTCGTCGAGCACGGCGCCCGCCTAGGAATCGATGTCGAAGTCGTCAACAGGAACCCGGGTACCCGCGGGTTTCACGTCGTGAAAAGACGCTGGGTGGTCGAGCGCAGTATCGGTTGGATCATGATGCACCGCCGTCTGGTCCGCGACTACGAGACCCTCACCGCCAGCTCCGAAGCCATGATCCACATCGCCTCGGTCGACAACCTCACCAGGCGCATATCGGACGAGACCACCCCCACCTGGCGAGGCGCGTACTAGGGCATCAAGGGCAATTTGCCTACTTCAAACCCCCTCTCAGCACCCTGGCGGCCGAAGCGGGCGTGACCCGCACCGCGTTCTACCCGAAGAAGAACCGCGACGGCACCACCCGCCCCCGCCCATACCAGCACCTCGCCGAAGAGTTCGAGCGACGGCTGAAGCTGCTGCAGGAGGCCGGCACCGTCGTCGACCCCAGAACCGCCCAGATCCAACGACTCAAAGACAAGAACGCCAAGCTCGAATCGCGCTTGGACGAACAGAACGCTGAACTCGCCGAACTCAAAGAATTCAAGCAGCTGGCACTGTCTCGGATCGTCGCCCAGCACCTCGAGATCGAGCGATTGTGAGCCGAGAGAGCTGGCGGCAAGGTCGCCGCCCTGGCACCGATAAGGCCCGTGTCCGGCACAATTGGCTCCTGCGGCTAGCTGCCGTCCAGG
The DNA here is from genome assembly GCF_044453765.1 of Streptomyces sp. NPDC051636. Classification (NCBI taxonomy): domain Bacteria; kingdom Bacillati; phylum Actinomycetota; class Actinomycetes; order Kitasatosporales; family Streptomycetaceae; genus Streptomyces; species Streptomyces sp. NPDC051636. The sequence goes on from NZ_JBITDA010000043.1 coordinate 24,914, forward strand.
CGCACATAGTTCTGTCGACCCCGACCGTAACCTTGCGGCCGGGGCCTCTGCAGCTACCCCGCGTGATCATCCGGCGTGGCGGAACCAAAGTACCCGAGGGGTAGGGGTGGTGGTTCGCGGTCTATTATCTGTTCAATGCGATTCAGAAGTGTCTGAGCGAGGGAACCCCGCGCTGTTTCGACTTCGTCGAGCAGGCTTCCCAGTGACAAATATCGATTGTGGTTCAACCCGTTGATGATATCGGAACGGGCCACGCTCGTTGCCCTGGTTAGGACGTTAAACGCGATATGCTCGCCGTTTCCCTGGACGGTGTATGCGCCGTAGGCACTCTGTTGGATCCATATTCCATCATGTAGAACGTCATCAAGGGCGGATTGTGCGTCTGCCCTGATCCGTTGAATTTCTTCGTCGAAGCGGTTGAGGTCCACCGGTATTTGTGACGTCAGGTTCTGGTGAATCTCAATCAAGAATTCGCTCCAAGTGCGCGTCGTTGAGCGAATCCTAATAATCCGCGCGGTCTCGGATTCTCGCCGCGCCTGATAGTCTGCGATGCGCGCAGCGGAGCGAGCTTCTTCGAGTGCGATTTCATTCTGTCTGCGGGACCGTTCCGCCTCCTCTCGCTGCTGCCGAAGCGTCTCTTCAGCTTCTTGCTGATGCCTCCTGAGAGCCACTCGCTGAACGTGCAATGGCCCAAAGTATGCTGCGCATGAGGTGATGAGTCCGCCACCAAGTGCGCCAACCAGTCCGTAGAATGCGTCCCCCATAGCGTCCAGTTTGGTCAGAGGCCATCGTCGTGCCAAGAGGCTGGTGGTACCCGGTAGGGACTGCATCCTGACCGTCGGCAGCGCGGCGTGGATGGTGCTGACCCACGAACACCGGGAGCTGACGCGTGAGCGGGGCGACGGCGGTGGTGGGGAGAACCCGAACACCACCGCTCGGGAGTAGGAGGCCGTCCTCGTCATCCTGAGGGAGACTGCCCAGGAAGCCCATCACCTCGTCCGCCAACTGCCGGGCTACCTCACGGCTGACATCGAACGGCGCGGCAACTGGCCTGCCGCGCCGGGTTCCTTCAAGGGTAATGTGATTCTGGTCACCTTGTAGGGTCTCGGCTGGGCCAGCTATGCGACAGGACGCGCCGGGCCAATACGACACGGGCTGAGACTTGACCCGTCGCCCAAAGAGACGTGACCTGCGAGGGACGCGATCTTTGCGGAAAGAAGCTGGAGGCTCGGCCGGCAGGTGACCGTCTCCTGCGGCAATGCCCTGAAGCATCCCCGGCTTCTGGAGCGGGCCGTGCGGGAGCGTGCCGAGCGGGCAACCGCCGAGCAGAAGGCCCGGCCGGTGGTTTACCCCACCACGACCCGCCCGCCGTTCTGGCCGTGGTAGTTCGTTCCGCCCTCCTAATCCGGCGCGGCGGCCGTGCCGCATGCCGCGGCCGGCCCACGCTCGCCCCTCAGCTCCTGCACGAAACGGAGCTCTCTCATGGCCATCAACACCACACCGCCGCCCGCCATCGCCACCTTGGTTCCCGACTCCGAGGGACACGGGACGGTCCTGCGGATCGTCTACGCCCACCACCTGGACGGCGAGTCCCTGGCCCTCCAGCTCTTCCACCGGTACGTCCACCGCTTGCAGGCCGGCACCCAGCCCTGGAAGAGATCACCCGCGCCGAGGTGATGGCCCTGCTCGGCGAGCAGGGCGCGGACTGCGCCGAAGGCTGGCACTCCTCTGCGAACGAGCCCACCGAGGAGGCCTCGGACGGCGTGGCAGTGGGTCCGCGCGCAGGTGAACCGCCTGTTCCCCGGCCTGTCCTGGAAGGTCGAGCCCGACCGGCGCATGAACATCCCCGGGGTCGACGCCGATAAGGTCGCCGACATCGTGATCCGGGCGCGCCCCCTGGCATCGGATGTGACCTGCCCCGCGACCATGTTCGATCGCGTGCTCACCTACTACGCGGACGGAACGCACGTGGTCATGCGGGCCCGGGGGACGGAGCGCTCCGGGCACACCTTCGGGATGGCGGAGGGCGCTGCCTCGTACGCCTTCCATGCCGTGCGGTGGGATGACGGCGGCGCTGACCTCATCGCCCCCACGTGCTGCATCGTGTCGAGAACCCCAGGACGGCGTGGCTTAGGCGCTGCCGAGCGCCGCCCGTTGTAGCCGAAGCCAAAGCAGGGCTGCGCAAACCGTCGCCGTGCTGGTCGCGTCTGCGGCGTCGGCCGTTTGAACTAGGCTGCACCTCGTGAGAGCGGCAGCGTAAGCAACGGTGGGATGTCTGCATCGACCTCACTCTCAGCTGTGACTCAGATCATATTTCATGTGAAGGGGCTCTGGGAGCTCTGGGTAGACATGACGGAAAGCCACCCGCAGCCCCCCGAGCAGTCAGAGCCTCTCCCCGGCGCAGCAGCGGGAAACACCGCCCCGTCCGGATCGGCTCCTGGCGCGGGACACGGCGAAACAGCTGGCCTGGTTCTCTTGATCAATACAGTTCTGGGAGGCCTGGGAACCCTGTACGTGACCACCAAATCAGTGACCATCACGCTCATTTCGGCTTTGCTGGTCCTGCTAATTGTCATCGTCAAGCGCAGGAGCGGGCGCGAGGCCCGCCCGGGCCGGAGGGACGATCGGAGTGGAGAGTGATTCCGACAGCTTCACGGCCTTCTTCAAGCAACACTATCCGCGGGTGATCGCCATGCTGGTCGTCCACCGCCGCTTCACCGAGGTGGTCGCGCAAGACGCGACCGCGGAAGCGATGACCCGACTGATCCAGCACTGGGGAAAAGTACAGGCACCCCAAGCCTGGGTCCGAACGGTTGCTTCCCGCGTGGCCTGCCAGTTGGCAGGCAGTCAGCAGCAGGCCGGACTGCCGGAATGGGACCTCGTTGACCAGAGGTCCGCGCAAGACCTTGTCGCAGCGGAGCTCGCGCTGGTCGCGGGCACCGCGATCGGCGCCCTGCCCCGACGACAGCGGGAAGTCATGACGCTGACACTGGTTGACATGACTCCTTCGGAGATCGCCGAGATTCTCGGGTGCACTCCGGCGCAGGCGAGTGCCAACCTCGCTCACGCGCGGCGAACCCTGAGGAACGCGATGCGGATGGACAAGGAGGCATGAAGATGGATCCGACGCACATCGGCGAGTCAGAGTCGGCCGAGCGGGGTGCCGCCTACGACCGACTCGTCGCACGGTACTCCGCCCCGGAAACCCTCTCAGCTGCCCTCGACAAGGTAACGGTCGAGGCCCGACGCCGGGCCGCAGCCGGGGAAGGGGCCAGCCGGGTTGCCGAAGCCCAAACGGCGACGACGCCAGCCACGACGAACACCTTCCCCAGCATCTACATCAGCACGGAGCGGCTAATCCTGCGCCCGCTCGATGAGGAGGACATCGAGGCGTTCGCCGAAATGATGAACGATGAGTCCGTCACTGCTTGGACGTCCGCACCGCAGCCGTACACCAAGGCCGACGCCCGCACCTGGATTGCCGACCTTGCCCCGGCCGAACGCACTCAGGGCCGCGGCATCGTCTTCGCTGTCACTGAGTTCCTCACCCAACGTCTGGTCGGAATGGTGCATCTACGCAACACCGACTGGCGCGTCCGTTCCTCCGATATTGCATACGTCATCAGCCCTTGGGCACGCGGCGAGGGCTACGCCTCCGAGGCGGTCCTGGGTATCGCCGAGTGGCTTTTCCGCCACGAGAAGTTCGAGCGGCTGGAGCTGCGCACCGGCGCCGACAACACCGCTGCCCAGCAGGTGGCCCAGAACATCGGTTGCATCGCCGAGGGCGTACTGCGCAACGCCTGGACAGCGCGCGTCAGGACCGCGGATGGCGAGTGGTCTGAGGTGCGAACCGACGTCATTGTCTGGAGCCTCCTGCCGGAGGACCTCCTCGGTGTCGACGAGCAACTGGCCGACAGCGGCGGTTTGACGTCGTTCACCGAACGGAACTGACGAGGATCGTGTGGCGTAGCTGGCTCGTTTGCTTAGTGATCTTCTGTGGCGTGCTGTTGCTCACCGTATGGGGCGGTGTGTTCATTTCGTGGGGGAGGCTTGCGCGGGGACGAGGGGGCGGGCGGCATCAAAACGGCTATCTCCCGCTGCCTTTGCTTTCTAGCCCCTCGACCCACTTGTACACCGCGCACGGGTAGGAGGACAGCGGCCCAGGCGGCCCGGCCAGGACCCGCGCGGGACCGTCCAGCAGGGCCCCGGGTGGCCTTCTCGCCAGCACCGATGGCCGCCGCGAAGTCGATCAGCAGCTGCTCATTGGCCGGCCGCCGGCCGGACAGGGCATTGCCGCCGCCGGTTCAGGGTCCAGGGGCTGTCCGTTGCCGGGGCCGTAGTGGTGTTCCTCCTCGTGGGGTTCGTCATGGGCTGCACCGCTGTGATGGGTGGTCCAGTCCGTTCCGAGGCGCAGTTTCTGGCGCACGTACGCGACACGCAGGCCGCCGGCGAGGACACAGTTCGCTTCCTGGGCTCGGATCCGGACTCCGTGATCCTGGGAAAGTCCAGGGCCAGCGCATCCTGCGTGGACGACCTCGGTGGCGACCGGGCTGACACCCACCGGGACCAGCCGTCAGTCTCCTGGGCCCCGGATTTCAAGGACGGCGACGCCGGGTATCGCGCGGCGGTCGCCGACCTTCGCAGGCGGTGGTCCGAGCGGGGATGGAAGGTGACAACGGAGTCGGAGACTGACCCGGTCACCGGCAAAGCGACCGGCCTGCAAGAGATCCACACGACCGACGACCACGGCGTCGCGCTATCGCTGAGCCCCGGCCGACGTACCGCCGAGGGACTGGTCGTCGCCGACGGCGGCTGCGTCCGCCACGACGACTACTGGGCCACAGACGACTGGAGCTCTGCTCGGCGCTGCCACGGTCCTATCGATGGCATGGCTGACCTTCCTGGTCGGCATGGTCGCACTGTGGGGCGCGGCGGAAGGGGCGGCCGTCGGGGGTCTTCTCGCGGAGTACGCGGCGGGCTTGGCCAGCGGTGCCGCACTGCTCGCCGCGCTCGCCTTCGCGCCCGGGGTACGTCGCATGACGCCGACCGGACGTCGGCTGTTGCTGACTGTTCTGGCGTGTCCTGTCCCACTCGTTCTGGCTGTCGTGACCTGGTTGGGCGTTGGCTGACCGCTTTGCTCGGGGGTGGGACAGACCTGCTCGCTGAGATGTGCCACCCACCCGTCGCCGTCACGCACACCCCCCTCATGCGGTCCTGACCGGTGCGGCACAATCGCGGTCAACTGGGCGAACAACGACGGGGGTGGGAACGTGGGGCGTTTTGGCTCGCGAAGCCGGCGTAAGGACATACCGAACGAGCCGGCGCTACTGGCTGCGGCCGCCGAGAATCCCGGTGGCAGCGTCGCCGAGATCGACCCGACGTATATCGACGACCCGAACGGCTACGTACCTCCCGAGGCAATCCGCGGCGCCTGGTTGGTAGACAGCAGCGGGAAACTGACAGGTGAGTACCAGGAGAATCCCCGCCACGGGGCACCACAGGACGACTTCAGCAAGCTCACTGACCCTGATCACTGGCTTGGCTGGCTCGGCGATGATCCCGCGACCGCCGTCCGCAAGGGCATAGAAGAGTCCTTGCGCGCCCAGGTGGCAGACGCAGTGGTCGAGTGGGTCAAGATCCTTGAAACACCTCGGTTCCTCACCGGTGGGCGTCGACATTCCGAGGACGAACAGCTCATGCTGGTCACCCGCGCGGCACTCGCCGCGCCGTTTGCGTTGTCCGTGCGCACAACGCAGCACGGGCGTTCCATCCTCCTGGGAGTGTTCTCCTGGGCGGCGGTGAACCTCTCACCGCCCGAAGTCCGCAAGGACCGGCACTGGTTCGACCTGGGCGTCGACCTGGACTGGGCCGGTGAACGACTTCAAGAGCGGATCTACGAGATTAACGGTGGGGACGGCACCGCCGAGCGGTAGAGCGGCAATGCCACGCCGTACCGGTGGTCAGAGCGGATACATGACGCCGTCGCGGCCGACCGTGCGCAGGGCGGTGGCGTGGGCGCCGCCGGCGGCGCGACGCCGGCCGTAGTAGTGCTGCGCCAGCTCCGGCACATGGCCGACAACTGACCGGGCGGCTGCAGCTTTCCCTTCCCGGCTTCATGGGCCTTGGATGAGGGAACGTACTGCCTTCCGGAGCCCGGCCTTTGGGATGTCACCAGCCGCCTGGACACATGCAGGCGCCGCTCCGCCCTCGGCCTGGGGGCCGGCAGGGGCATCCCGCTGCGGCCCCGGCCCCCTTAGAAGGGTTCGGCGGCCCGCAGGAGATCCTGCGGAAGGTAGGGAGAATCGACGCGGATGGCCCAGCCGCGGCGGCGGGCGTGGCAGGCCAGGGCGAGGATGTCGAGGTTGACGGAAGCGTCCGGATCGTCGGCGCGGTCGGCGACCTGGTAGTAGTCGCGGTGGGCTTCGAGCGCGTCGGCCAGGGCCAGGTTGAAGCTCTCCTCGTCGCCCTCGACGAGTTGTGACAGCAGCACGGCCGGCGGCATGGCGAAGCCCCAGTCCTTGGCCTTCTCGGCTTGTCGCAGCGCCCGCTGCGCGGCCGGTTCGGGGTCGGTGCCCTTGAGGTAGGCGTGGAGGGCTTCGCGGTACGCGCTGAAGGCGGAGCCGTCCGGGCGGGCGAAGGTGGGGCCGGTGAGGACCAGCGGGGCGAGGTCCTCGCGTGCGCCGGTGATGAGGGCGAGGGCGGTGGCCGTCTGCCAGTTGCCGGCGCCAGCCTCCTCGTCAGGCTCGGCCGGGTAGCGCAGCGTGCGGCCGCCGATGGTCACCTCGGCCTCGGTGCCCGGTTCCGCGAGGGCGATACGGAAGAGGGCCGCACCCATCTGGGAGGCCAGCCGGAGGTTCGCGAGCAGGGCGTCCGTGACCGAGGAGTCCCCCGCCCGCCACTTGAACAGGCGCTCCTGATCACCGAGGACACTGCCGAGCCGCCAGACGGCGAGGGGTTCTCCGTCGACGGCGGTGAACGCCTCCTGAACGTGTTCCTCGTACAAGGCCTCGCTCCGCGGGTTCACCGTCCGCTTGCAGGCGGGCCGTTCCACCACCAGCGGGCCCGCGGCGAGCGCGGCGACCGCGTCCGGGCGCCGGTTCCGGCCGAACCCGCCGACCCGGGGGCCTCGGGTCTCGAAGCCGGTGATCAGCGCGTGCGGGAGGTAGTCGGTGCGGACGGCCGGGGCCCAGCCCAGGGTCCGGTACGCGAGAGCGGCGAGGGTGATGGGAACGAGCGGGAGGAGAGTGCGCGGGGAGGCCGCCGGGCCATGCAGGGCGGAGTGCCTGGCCAGGAGGTCGGCCAGCGCGGCATCGAAGGCTCCCCGGTCCTCGGCGGTCAGGGCGCGCAGCGTGAGCAGCGCCGCACCGTCCGGCCGGTCCAGGAGCGGCTCACCGGTCTCCTGGGCGCGGGTTCGGACGCGGTCCAGGGCCGCGTCGATGGCGGTGAGCTTGGCCTGCGCGCTCGGCGGATACTCCTCGTCGTTGCCGGTGTCCTCCAGGACCACGGCCATCAATCCGGTGGCGAGCTCACCGATGGGCGTCCCCTGCGCCTTCTCGGCGAACTTCTCCCGGGCGAAGTGGAAAGCCTCCCCGTGCCACTTCGCCTTGTCCCGCAGGAGCGCCAGGCAGAGCGCGTCGATCCACTCCCCGGGCGTGACGCTCTCCTCGGGGGCATCCTCACCGGGGTCGTAGCTCATGCCGAAGTTCACGTACTCCAGGAAGACCTGGAAGCTGCAGTGCGGGTGGTAGGCGGCGTAGGCGACGGCGCCGGCCGCGGCTTCGGAGGCGTCCTTGAGGGCGGCCTTGGCCTCCGGAGTGTCGAGGTCGGGTGTCGCGACGGAAAGAGCGCCCAGGTAGTCAAGGAACTCGTCCGCGATCGACTGCCATTCGTAGGTGGCCATCCGACCGCCCCTCGACATGGACCGCACCTGACCCCCGATGCGGTTCGTGAAGTCCTCGCGTGCTGCCGACACGACGGCCCCGCCCACCTGGTGACGCTCTATTCGCACTGCCCTACTCCTTGATCGATCTCTGCGACAGCCTAGATGCCGCATCTGACAGGCCATCGACTGCTGTGACCGAGGCGCCGGCCGGGCCACGCCGAGGGATTTCGCGGCAGGTGCGTCAGGGGCGCTGCGTACCCTGCCGCCCCTGGGGGCCCCTGGGGGCGCTGGGGTAGCCAGACACATCGTGCGCCCGCGCGCCAACCGGGGGCTGGGACCGCCGAGCACCTCCTGCCCGATTGCTGTGCTGCTGGTCAGCCTGGACAGGACGGCGGACAGGCGAGCGGGGCGCGAAAAGCGTAGGAGTGGAAGAGTGCACCTCTCACCGCCGGTCGAGCCGATGCTGGCCCGCTCCGTGACAACTCTGCCGCGCCCGGGTCAAGGCCCGTGCTGTTCGAGCAGGAAGTCGACGGGTTCCGCGTCCTCGTGTTCACCGGCCCGGAGCCGTACCTCCAGTCCAGGCGCGGCGCTGACCTTGGCCCGGCCTTCCCGGAGATCGCCCGGGCCGCAGCCACGCTCGGTGTCGAGGTGGTCGTCGACGCCGAGCTGGTGGTCTGGCACAACGGCAGGCTGGACTTCACAGCACTGCAGCACCGGGCCCGGCTCCGCGGGGCCAGGGCAGAGCGCGCCCCGCCCGGAATCAGCCCGCCCATCTGATCATCTTCGATCTGCTCGAGGTCTCAGGCGCCGTCCTTGTGGACCAACCCCTGCACCAACGCAGGATTGCGCTGGAAAACCTCTTCGCTTCCCTCGGGCTCGCCGCGCCCTGGGCGCTGTGCCCGCAAACCACCGACGCCGCGACGGCCCGCACCTGGCTGGACCCGGCGTGGGGAGCGGCGGGCGTCGAGGGCGTCATGATCAAGGATTCCGACTCCCGGTACCGGCCCGGGGAGCGCGGACGGCTGAAGCTGAGGACGCGCATGACGGCCGAGGGGATCATCGGCGCGGTCACCGGTACCGCGCGTTCACCCCTCAGTCTTCTGCTCGGCCGGTTCGACGCGAGGGGCCGTCTGCGGCTGGTCGCCCGCTCGACGCCGCTGTCACGGAAGGCGGTGGCCGAGCTGGGTGCGGTCCTGCGTCCAGCGGGGCCGGAACACCCCTGGTGGGGCCGGGAGTTCTCGGCAGGGTGGGGGACGAAGGAGGTGTTGGTCTTCCAGCCCGTGGTGCCCGACCTCGTCGCCGAAGTCGACGCCGATACCGCGCTCGACCTGGGCCGGCACCGGCATCCGGTGCGCTACCTGCGGCTGCGGGACGACATGGCTCCCGGCGACGTCCGGGAACCAACCGCCCGGCCGCCCCGCGCTGCACCCCCCGGCCGGAGAATACCCGAACTCAACCCCGACGAGCTACTCAACGCAGACATCAAGCGGCACGTGCACGCCTCCCGCGCCCGCTCCACCCACGACCTCACTCACGAAACCCGCCGCTTCTTACGACGCAGACAGCGCCAACCCCACATCGACCACGCCTACTTCCACGCCCGCCACGTCCGCTACCCGATCAGATAGGCAACCCAATAGTTCCGACTCAATAAGTCTGAGCCCCCTCGCCCGGTCGGGAGGGTGCTCATTGGCGTGTAGTGGCGTCTGAGTGACAGCCGCCGGAGATCTTCTGCTGGATCTTGGCCTTCCGGATGGCCTGTTCGCTGTTGTTGTCGAAGGCACCCGCCAGTCGGGGGTGAACGGGAGCACGTGGTCGCGTCGGTGCCGAGGCGGGTGAGCAGGTTTGCGGCTCTTGCCCAGTTGCGGCGCGGTTCTCCGGGGACTGGGGTGGATGCAGGGTCCGTCCGGCGGCGGTGATCTTCTCGTAGCGGGCGGTGAGGCGTTGGAGGGCGCCCTGGGCCTGCCCGGTCGCGGCGAGTTGTCTTGCTCACGCAGGGGGCCGTTGCTAAGCCTTGGGCACTCAATGCTAGGGAGCCCGCTGTGCATCAAGATTCCCCCCTTCCCGTTCCTCCGCGTTCACGTTTCCGAGCATTCATCTGCGCCGTCGCGGCCATCGCCCTAGTGACGCTCACTGCTGCGACAAGTCCCCCCGACACGGACACCCGGACGGCGGCGGACCCGGCAGCCGTGGTCCGCGAGTGGAACGCCATCGCCACCGACACGATCAAGACCAGCCTCGGCCCACGCCCCTCCGGGCAGGCAGCGATCTGGGAGGGGTTCGTCTCCGTCGCCGTGTACAACGCCGTGGTGGGGATCGAAGGCGGCTACGCCCTGTACAAATGGCACGAGCTCGGTCCGGCCAAGGCATACTCCGCGGCGGCCGCCGCCACTGCGGCCCACGACGTGCTGCTCACCTACTTCCCGGCCTTCAAGGAGCGGCTCGACACCGCGTACGCGGACTCGCTCGCCGCTCTTCCGGCCGGTCAGGCCAGAGACCGGGGCGTGGATTACGGAAAGCGCGCTGCCGCCCGCATCATCGAACTCCGGGAAGGGGACGGCAGATTCGCGGACGTTCCTTTCACCGCTTCCCCAGCACCGGGGGTCTGGCGGCCCACCCCGCCCGCGTTCCAGCCCTTCATCGACACCTGGCTCGCCAGGCTCCGCCCCCTCCTGCTCGCTTCCCCGCAGCAGTTCCGCCCTGGCGGACCACCCGCCCTCTCCTCGGCCGCTTACGCCGAGGATGTCCAGGAGCTGAAGGCCATGGGCGCGAAGACCGGCTCGGGCAGGAGCGCGCAGCAGACCGAGACCGCCCTCTTCTTCAGCGGCAACCTGGTCGCACAGGTCCAGACGGCCGTACGAGACCACGCCGCCCGGCACCGGCTCGGCATCGCCGAGACGGCCCGGCTGTTCGCCGCGGTGAACGCGTCGGCGACCGACGCCGTCGTCACCGCATGGGACGCCAAGCTCCACTACGGCTCCTGGCGGCCGATCACCGCCATCCGCCTCGCCGACACCGACGGCAACCCCGCGACGGCGGCTGACCCGGCCTGGGAGCCGCTGCTCCTCACTCCGCCACACCCGGACTACATCGCCGGCCATACGACCGTCACCGCGGCCGTAGCACGCGCCGTGACCGGCGTTCTCGGTACCTCGCACATCGACCTCTACGTCCCCTCCGAGGTCACCGGCAACACTCGGCTCTACGGGTCCGCCGACGAACTCAACCGGGACGTCGTCGACGCGCGTGTGTGGGGCGGCGTCCACTCCCGCACGGCGGACGTAGTCGGCTGCCGGGCCGGCACCCACGTGGCCGCCTGGGCGCTGGACCACTACTTCCAGCCGGTCACCAAGGACGGTACCCAGCCGTCCCCGCCGACACGAGCGGCTCGACAGGGCAGGTCCGCCGAGCCGAAGTGCGGCGACGACACCGACTGAACCACAGAGCCGAAGTGGACCCGGCGTCGAGCTGGGGAGGCGTCATGCTCCCCAGCGGCAGCCTCTACCGGCGTCTGGTAGCGCTGCTCTCTGGGACCGCGGGCTGAGTGTGGGTGTCCGCGTGCAAGAACGCGGGTTCGGCGCCGGCTGCGAGTGGTCACGCGCACTGACGTCAGGGAGGCTGGGGCGATGACAGTGGCCAGCGAGGAAGAGGTGGCTGCGGTACTCACGCGTTGAGCCCCTTCCCAATCAGGGAGGGGGCTCGCTGCTGTCCTGAACAACAAGGGGGCAATCGCTGGCAGGTCGGGTTGCACCGATCACGAAGTTTCCTTCGCCTTGCGGCACTCGCCAGTAACAACGGCTAACACAATGAGGTGAGGTGGTGCCGTGGATCGTGTCCGTGCGGTGGGTTGAGCCGTTGCCGGTGCATGGGGGCATCACCGTGGATCGTGTCGGACGAGTTGTGGGAGCGGATCGAACCGCTGTTGCCGAGGAGGGAGCGCAGGTTCCGGTATCCGGGCCGGAAGCCGTTGCCCGACCGGCAGGTGCTGTGCGGGATCCTGTACGTGCTGCACACGGACATCCAGTGGGAGTACCTGCCCAGGGAGCTGGGGTTCGGCTCGGGCATGACCTGCTGGCGCAGGCTGCGGGACTGGAACGAGGCCGGCGTCTGGCAGCGGCTGCACGAGGTGCTGCTGGCTGAGCTGAACGCGGAACGGAAGCTGGACTGGTCCCGCTGCGTGGTCGATTCCTCGCACGTCAGGGCGTTAAAAGGGGGTCGCGACGGGCCCGTCGCCGGTCGACCGGGGCCGGGCCGGCTCCAAACACCACCTGATCACCGACGGACACGGTACCCCGCTCGCCGTCATCCTGACCGGCGCCAACCGCAACGACGTCACCCAGCTCCTGCCTCTGCTGGATGCCGTCCCGCCGGTCCGTGGCCGGGTCGGCCGACCGCGCCGCAGAGCGGTGACGGCCATCGCACGGCGCGGCACCGAGCACGGCTCCGGCCTCGGCGTATACCGGTGGGTGGTCGAGCGGGCCTTTACCTGGCTCCACGGCTTCCGTCGACTGCGCGTGCGCTGGGAACGACGAGCAGACATCCACGAAGCGTTCCTCAAACTCGCCTGCTGCCTGATCACCCACCGACAACTGAACTCATTCTTTTACTGACCTTTGCGGCGTGACGTCGTTGGGGGCTGACGAGGTGTGATCGTCGCGGTATGCCGGTTGTGTGAGATATCCGCAGGGTGGTGGGCTGACGCCTGAACGGCAGGCGTTTCGCGAGCGGATCCGGCTGGAGGCCGCGCAGCGATTCGCTGCCGGTGCCTCCAACGCCGAGGACAGCCTGATCGCGGAGACGCGCGGGAGAGTGGCAACTGCAGGTCGTACCCAGTGCATATGGCGTGTCGCACCGCGCATGCGGCAAGCTCGTACCCAGGGTTGGGCTCACAAGTCAAGGGGGCGCCGTGGCGTCTGTTTCCATCAGCCGACCGGATCTCATCGCGGTCGCTGTCCACCGCATCCGCCCTGCGCTGCGCAGCGGCCTCCCGGCCGGGGACTGGCTGATGATCGAGCGCGACCTCGACTCCGCCGCCGCGACCTTGTCGGACGAGCGGCGCGCCACGGAGCACCCGGCCGCCGCACTCACCGTCGTACGCCTGCTGTCGACCGCCGAAACCGGCCGCACGCTGCTCGCCGGCCGACTCGCCGCCCAGGACGCGATCATCGCCCGGGTGCCCGGAGCGGAACGGGCCGCCCTGCTGGGGGCGCTGGCAGTCGTGGACCTCGACGCCGTCCCCGCCACCGCGGCGGACCGGGGGATCACCCTGGAGCCAGGAGGCGTCAGCGGCGGCACGAGCCTCAAACTCCGCAACTTCCGGGTGGACTTCGCGGCCCTACTCAAGCTGGGTGCCGCCTCCGTCACCGCGCTCCAGGCGGTTCTGGCAGGACCCAACCCGCTGGTGATCACCGCCGGCGTACTGACCATCGCGCAGGCCCTCGCCGACACCATGACCATCCCGGTCGGAGAGGACGAGGCGAGTCTCTTCTGGTCCTTCGCCCAGACCGCGGCAGACCGCGACGAGAAATCGGCGACCGAGGACGAACTGCGTGCCGCCTGCGACCGACACCGGCCCGAGTTCGGTCTGGAGCCGCTCACCCCGGTCCGGTTCACCAGGGCACTGCACAGGCTCGAAGCACTCTCCAGCATTCGTGCGCACGGAGAAGGCTGCTGGCAACTCCGCGAGACCTACCGTGTCGCCTGACGGCCCAGCGACTGGACCGGACGCCGAGGAGGACGTCGAAGCCGTCATCCGCCGTCTCACCGAGAAACTGCGAGTCCATCCGACCCACAACCGGACCCGCGCGCTGCTGGCCATCGCGTACGACCGGCGGACCGACGGCGACCGCGAGGAGAACATCCGGCGCATCCTGGTGCACAGCGACTCCCTGAACCGAAAGAAGATCGGCAAGGCCCTGTGGGCAGCGACCCGCGTGCTGCGCGGTAAGGCGTTCCGCGATCGCAGCGCGACCGCCGGACTCGGGGAGATGGATCTGCAGGTCGCGTTGAGCTTCTTCGGCGAGGCCCTCGACCTCTATGCCAAGGGCTCGCCGCTCTGGGCGGATGTCCAGACGGAGATGGCGATCACGCTGCTGCGCCACCCCGGCCTCTGGCCGAACGCGCGATACCACCTCGACAAGGCGCTCGCGGTGTACAGAACGAGTGCCTCGGGTCCCGCGCTTGCCGTCGCCTACGAACTCCTCGGCGACTGGTACGTGCTTGTGGCGAGGAAGACGGGCGCCGCGCGCGACCGGCAGGCGGCCCTCGGGGAGTACTCCCGCTCCCTGGCCCGAACGGACCGCTCCAGGGACACCGCTCGCTGGGCGCGGCTGCAACTCGCCATCGGCCGCCTCGCCCACGCGGGCGGTCCCGCTGCCGACGACATCGCCGCCGGGCACTTCGCGGCGGCCGCACAGGCCCTCACCGGTGCCATCCACCGAACCGCACGCCTCGGAGCGCTGCGGGAACTCGCCGACCTGCACCTGCGCCGCAGGCGCTGGGCGGACGCGCTCCCGCACTACGCCGAGGCACTGTCCCTTGCCCTGGACGTGGCGCGCGAGCCCGCTACGGTCAGCGGGCGCCGCGCGGCGGCGGTTGGAATATCGGACCTGGCGCACTGCCTCGCCTACTGCCAGTACCGGCAGGGGAATCCGGACCAGGCCGTTCTCACGCTCGAGGCGGGCCGCGGCCGGCTGCTGCTGGACCGCCTGGCCGACGACGACGCGGAAGCGGGCGACTCCGACCCGCCGGGACACGCGCAACGTACGCGGTTGCGCCGGGAGATTCGCGAGCTTGAGGCCCGTGAGTACGGAGGCATGATCTTCCTTGAGGACTCCGAGCGCCTGGAGCTGCTCCGCCGGGAGTACGCCGAACTCACCGCCACGGCGACGGGGGCGCAGTCCGCTGCGTTGATCGCCGAACTCGCCCCCCAGGAGCCCAGCACCGCGCTCGTCGTCCCGCTGATCAGCCCGGTCGGCGGAGCCATTTTCATCGTCACGAACACCGACCGGTGTGTCGCACCGGAGAACGTCCTCGACTTCCCCAGCGTGACGACCCGTGACATCGACCGGTGGCTCGAAGGCGAGGTAGGGAGCGACGACGCGGTGGGCGAGCGTCGCAGCGCCGACGACCTCGGCGCAAACACGGTGCCCACCGCCGGCTGGCTGACCGCCTACCGGCGCCGGGACAAGGACGCGGCCTGTGAGGAGCGCTGGCGGAGCACCATGAGCGAGGTCTGCGGCGACCTCGGCCGGACGCTGATCGGAGCACTCGCGAACCGGCTCCGCGAGCTGCGCAGCTCGAGGGCCGTCCTGGTGCCGGCCGCCGGACTGCAGTTCCTGCCCCTGCACGCGGCCGTCATCACGGACGGACCGGGTGCGCGCTGCCTCTTGGACGAGGTGGTCGTCGAGTACGCCCCGTCTGCCGCGATCCGCTCGTTGCTGCACACCCGGCGCGGCGGACGGTGCACCGCCGGGCCAGCCCTCGTCGCAGGGGTAAGCCGCTACCCCTCGCTGCCTCCACTGCCCGCGGTCCCCCACGAGGTCGAGCTGGTCGGCGCGCTGCTGGACAGCGCCCCACTACTCGACAGCCGGGCGACACGGGAGCGGGTCCTGGACGGCATGGCCGACGCCGCGGTCGTCCATCTCGCATGCCACGGCGCGGGCTGGGCGCTGGCCGGGCCGGGCTTCCGGATGGCGTGGGATCCGCCGGCGATCCTGCACCTGGGCGACGAGGGGCTGTCGTTCCAGGACATACTCGGGCAGGACCTGCAGAAGGCCCGGCTCGTCTGCCTGTCCGCCTGCGACACCGGGCTGGTGGAACACAGCTTGCCCTGGGACGAGCACGAAGGACTGGTGACCGTGTTCCTCCAGACCGGAGCCGCCGCCGTGGTCAGCACCCTGTGGGCCGCGGACGACCGGAGCACCGCGCTGCTCATGCAGCGGTTCTACACCGAACTGACGGCGGCTGAGCGCGCCGGGGCGGGCACAGCCGGCAGGCCGACCACAGGGGGCGGCGACCCAGCGCGCGCCCTGCGGCGCGCCCAGCTCTGGCTGCGGGACAGCACCCGCGTCGAACTAGCCGCGGTCTACGAGCGGCTCGTCACCGACGGCCACGACCGCTTCATCGAGCCCTACACGGAACTCATGCTGGCCGGCGCCCCGGACGACCGTCCGTACGCCCACCCGGCGTTCTGGGCTCCGTTCACCTTCACCGGTGCGTAGGAGGCAGCCAATGGGCAAGAAGGCCAAGCGGCACACCAAGTGGTACGAGTCGGCCGCAGGACGGGAGAACGAGTATGTGCGTGCGGTGATCCTCGAGCCCGGCCATCCCATGCAGGAGGACGCGCTGGAACTCGCCGTGCGCGCCCGAGACATGGCGGCCAGGTCGCTGGGCGAGGACCACCCCGCCTGCGCCGAGGCCACCCAGAACATCGGCCTGTACTACCACGTGCTCGGCGGCGACCCCGAGCGCGCGACGGAACTCTTCGACGAGGCCAGGACCAAGGTCGGCCCATACCACCCGGTACTCACCCGCAGCTTCTACTTCCTCGGCATGCACCACCAGCAGGCCGGCGACCCCGGCCAGGCGAGGAAGTTCCTCCAGGAGGTACTGGACATCATCCGCAGGGAGGGCCACGCCGAAGATCCCCGCATCGAGCAGCTCACGGAGATGCTCACAGAACTCGGACCACCGCCGCGAAACGGCTGAGGGGCTCGGAACAGTCCTGAGCATCCATCAGCCCCGGATCGGTTCACAACTCCGCGTCGCCCATGTCATCCACGGCGCCTGGGGCGTCAAAGCCCAAGAGCCTCCTCGCCCTCTTCGGCCTCCATCCGCGCACATGCCTCGGCGACCGCGCGCGGCCGCCACGTCCCTGCTCCCGGTCCGCCCAGGCCGACGGGCTGTCGAACCCCTCGCCCGGGGTCTGCGGCGCCGGGATGCGGGTGGCGTCCACAACGCGCGCCACGGCCAGCTCCCGGGACACGGCGTCCTGCACCAGGTCGGCCGTGCGGGCGGCGGCAAGCCCTTGCGAGCGGGCCGCCAGCCACACCCCACTCACCAACTGCCACACCTCGACTCCTGGCTGAGACTCGTACTGCCGCGGACGCCGGGTGGACACCCCCGCGACCGCGTCCGTCACCTCGTCCAGCACGCGCCGCTCCCGGCTGCCGGCAGTGCGGCGCACCGCATCACGGGCCCCGTTGTAGGCGTCCACCTCCGGGCAGTCGACGGCGTGGTCCGCCAGGAACTCGGCGAAGCCGGCGGCCAGTTCCTTGCGTGCCTCGGCCAGTGCCCGGGCGTCCTTGGCGAGCTTGCGGTCCGTACGGGCCCGCTTGAGCCAGGCGTCGAACTGCTCCTCGTCACCCGGCTGCTGCTGGGCCGCGTAGCGGGCGTAGTCGAGCCAGGTGCGCACCGCCGGGTCCGTCCGGGCGCGCTGAAGCGCCACCGCCCGCTCGCTGGCAAATGCTGCTGGCCCGCCACAGGGCGTCCGGCGCGTCGGTCAGCGAGACCGAGCACTTCTTGCATATCTCGCCGAACATCTCGAACAGAGGGTACGTCGCCGCGTCCGTCGCCGGCCGGGCGTAGCGGCAGCCGCCGTAGGAGTAGCGGCGCAGATCGGAGTGGGGGACGTGATACCGCCCGCCGCCCCCGCCGGTCAGCGCGACCCGGATCGCGGCGAGTGCGGGGCAGTGGACGCGGAAGGCGCCGAGGCCGGGGCGTCGGCGCGCGAGGTCGGATGCGAACCGGTGCTCGCGGGCCCGGTTGAAGGAGGCCAGCGCGCGCCCCGCGTCCCCCACTGCCACGCTGCCGCAGGTCCTGGCCCACGCCCGCAGGGTCGCGGGCAGCGTCGCCACCGGCACACCGGCCAGCATCGCCATCGTGGGCAGGTCCCACATGTCCCGCTGGAAGACCTCTTCGGCGGTAGTGAAGCCGTCGGCGAAGTCGACCGCGCCGACCATGGCCCGCCAGTGCTCCTGGACCTGCTGCTCGAGCCGGTCCAGCGAGGGCCGCCGCTCCTCGGCGCTCCTGCCCGGGTCCTGGTCGTACGCAGCAATGCATCCGGCGCCCAGGTAGAGCCAGGCCGCCGTGAGGTCGTCGTGCTCTGTCTCCTCGCAGTACGACACGACGCGGTGTGCGCCTCGCCCTCCTCGTCCTGCTCGACCAGGTCCGCGACGAACAGCGGAGTGAACTGGCCCAGTACCGCTCGGGCGCGCTCGGCCCACGGGGCGAGCTCGGCCAAGGGCAAGGGCCTGCCGGGAGTTTCCAGAAGGCAGGCGTCAGCGGCGAGCAGGATCTCGACAGCCTGCGCCCGGCCGGCCTTGTCCAAGACTGCGGGGAGCAAGCCCTTGCGCGCGGCTCCGGCGACCCGCCGCAGTGCCTCCTGGTAGCCGCACCCGGATGCCTGGTTCAACGCACGGGCGATCCGCTGCTGGTTGCTGAGATGGGGCTTCTTCTTCGGCTGTGCCATGACGAACTCCTGCACATCCCCGGCGATGCCGTCCCACCACAGCAGCCGCAAGGGAGCGTACGAGGCGTCAAAGCACACCGGTACGACCAGTCACGTTCGCATCCGAGCGGCAGCTCGATTCACCCTCGCCCGGAGGGGGCCCGGCCGCGGCGCGCACCAGCGAAGTGCGCCCGCACGACGATACAGGGCGACAACTGCGTCTCCGCGAATGGCGTCTAGACCCGGCGGCCAGGAAATTTCACCAGGACAGTCTCGCCAAGGGACGCGGAGGCAGTCCGGCCTGCTCAGCGACGGCAGTGATGCGGTCAGCGGTCTCCTGGCCGACCGCCTCGGCGAGGTGCTCGGTGTTGAGGCGATCAGGATCCAGGACCGGTTGGGCAGGGCGGTGAGACCGGCGACCGCGTCGGCGAGCGCTCCCGCTTGCAGAGCCATCGTGGCTTGGACGTCGACGGTGTCCGTGGCCAGCGGCGCTGTAGCCTCGCGGACCAGGTCGACTGAGACGGTGACGTCGTCCAGCACGGTGACCGGGGTGGTGTCTTCCACGAGGTGCGGCTCATGGTCCGCCGCGAGGTCATGAGCCCGGTGCACGGTGATCCTCTCGCTGCCGTATCCGGCGGCCAGGTGGCGACGCAGCGCGGCGTAGGCGCTGTGGGTGTGAACGCTCGCGTAATTCCCCGGGCTGAGTTCACGTAATTCCCCAGCCCCGGAGGTCGCGACGGTTACTTGATCTTGGGGTTGTCTGGCTTGTCGGTGCGGTTCTTTGGGCGCTTGTTCGACCGGTAGCTGGGGCCGTTCATGATGACCTGGTGGCTGGTGTTGATCAGCCGGTCGAGGAGGGACTGGGCGACGACGGGGTTGGGGAACAGGGGATACCAGTCGCTGGGTGCCCGGTTGCTGGTGATGATCAAGGACCGGCCCTGCCGCTCGGAGACGAGCTCGTAGAGGTCGTCGGCCTGGGTCGCGTTGAGCTGGCGCATTGCGAAGTCGTCGAGGATGAGGACGTCGGGCCGTACCAGTTCACGGATCCGTTTCTCCCAGGTGCGGTGCGCGTGGCCGCCCGCGAGGTCCGCCAGGATGCGGCTGGTCTTGGCGAAGCGGACGTGGGCGCCCTGGCGGACGGCGAGGTGGCCCAGCGCCTGGGCGATATGCGTTTTCCCGACGCCGACTGGGCCAAAGAGGATGACGGACTCGCCGGCGTGCAGCCAGCGCAGTGCTCCCAGGTCGCGGATCTGGGCCGCGGGAAGTTTCGAGGACGCGGTGAAGTCGAACTCCTCCAGAGTGACCTGCTGCTCGAACTTCGCCCGCTGCAAACGGCGTTGGAAGGCGACGGTCTCGCGGCGGGTGATCTCGTCCTGGCAGAGGACCTGGAGGAAGTCGAGGTGCCGGAGCTCGCCGCCGTGGGCCTGGGCCAGGCGAGCGTCCAGGGTCTCCAGCATGCCCGAGATGCGGAGGGCTTTGAGTGACTCGCGCAGGGCACTGTCCATCACGGTCATCGGGCTTCCACCTCGGCTTCGTCGTGCACCTGGTCGTCGTGGGCGTCATCCGCCGTGTCGGGGGTCGAGGCGGTCGGGGCAAAAAGCTGGGCCGGTCCGTGGAGGAAGGCCGCGGCCCCGGCATCTCCGCTGGTCTCGGGCTCGGGATCGGTCTCGGTGCCAGCGATGAGGATGCCTTTGACGGTGCGGTAGGACGGGTCGCCCGCCGCGATGGCCCTGGCGCAGGCGGCTTCCAGCCGTGTCTCGCCGTACTTCTTGCGCAGACCGAGAACCCCCTGGGCGGCGCGGAGCTGGTAGAGGGCGTTGACTTCGAGGAGCTGGTCGATGACCTCGCGGCAGGCGTCTCCGATCTCGGATGCCTGGCTGCGGCACCAGACCGGGGTGCGCATCTGGAAGGCCTCCGCCGGCGCCAGGTACTTCCTGACTGTCTTGCGGTCCACCCCCAGCGACGCGGCCAGTGCGCTCTTCGAGCGGCCCGCGTACCAGTGGATGTAAATCTCGGTGATGTCGACCACGACGAACGTTCTCCTCGCCATCCGGGCTGCCAATCGGCCTTCCGAACCACGGGACGAGGAACACGGGCAGCTCCGCGACGACCAGGTCCCTCGATCCCGCCCTCCGCGCTACCCATGGCCAAACAGGAGGAGTCGGGATGAGGAATTACATGACACTCAAACCGCCCAACACGGGGAATCCTCTGTCTGCCTCACCGGGGTGTGACCGAATCCCCGGTTGCCCGCCGCTGGCCTGGCCACATGTCGTCATACGCGGCGTCCATGAACTGGGCCTGCGGTCCGCGCAGCGCAGAGGGGTCGGCTGTCTCGCCCCGAACCGCCTGCACAAGGCTGAACGCATAACGATAGGCAGAGCCTCGCAGGGGCTCGCTTCTGGCCGCCAGGTCGATCTCCGCCTGTGCGAGCCACAGGTCATCGACGAGTCGGTCGAGCACCGCGTCGTCTGCAGTGCCGCCACTGACCGAGCGCGTGAGCGCCGCCTTCTCCACCTGCGACGCAATGCCGAGGAACTTCAGGACAGCGTTCTTCAGCTCCGCGCGGTGCGCGGCTGATTCCTGCACTTCGAGCTGCCGGGTACTCGCTCGCGACACGAGGTACTGGCCAAAGATCGACCCGCCAGCGCCGAGTGCGACACCGGCCAGAGACAACAGTGCCGGCCCCAAGGTTCCCCAAGATCCCATAGCGCGAGTCTCTCAACTCCCCGCGACCGCCGTCCCCATGAGGACGCGTGAACGTCAGGGTGAGGAATTCCGTGACGCTCAACCTGTCTCAACTGGGGAATTCCGTGACCGTCGACACTGTGGGTCTTGCCCGACCAGTGCGGTCCCATCAGAAGCAGGCGGGCACTGCTGCCGGTCAGGACGGTGGAACACCACTGCTCGATGGCTGGGTGATCACACAGGTTCGCCTGCAGAAGCTGGATTTCTGGGTGCGCTACCCACCGCGGTCCCCCAGGTCCCGCGGGCCGGCGACATTCTGCAGAGTGTCGCCGCCAAGCTGGGACTGACCGCGGAACAGGTGGAGCGGTCGCTCGCGGAGGCTAACATCACCCTGAAGAGTCCGGCAGCGGCCGACCGTCGACTGCGGATGCTGCGCCTTCGGGTCCAAGGGTGTGAAGCACTCGGGCGAGCCCTTCAGCGTGGAGCGGGACTTCTCGGCCGGCGTGTGGGCGATCGTCCACCCCGACAACAGCGCCGGGAAGACGAGCCTGCTGGAATTCCTGGTCTGGCCGCTTCGTGGAGAACCGCGCGATCTGCCTTTGGACGTCCGCTCCTGGGTGCGGCGTCTGAGCATGGACGTCGCGGTGGCCGGGCGCCCCATCCGGATTGTCCTGGATGTCGATCCCGGCGCTCATCCCGCGCTGACCGGGCGGATCCTCACCGCGGACACCTTGGAGCAACTGCTGGCCACGGAGGACGGCGGGGACGGCCTGCGTCTGCTGGAGCAGGCTTCCGGAACCGACGAGGTGGACCGCAGCATCGGCGCCTTCTTCCTCGACGGGCTGCGGATGGGGCACACCAGCCTGAGGCAGGCCAGCGGCGGCGCCGACGGCGAAGGCGCACCCCAGGTCCGCGGGTGGGCCTCGTACTTCGGAGCGTGTTACCTCAACCCGGGGGGCGACGAGATCCTTCTCGGGGATGTCAACGCCGTGGGCCTGTCCGCCCGGCTCATGGAGGCCTTCGTCGACATCCCCTACAGCACCGTGCTCACCCAGCTGTCGGTCGCCGACAAGCGCGAGCGCAAGACCCTCGCGCAAGGAAAGCGCCGTGCGCAAGGAGACGCCGACGCCCGCAAAGCCGAGCGAACCGCGTGGCAGGAGCAACTGGAGCAGCTTTCCCAGCACATCGCCGAACTTCGGGACGCGGCGAGCCGGGATGTGTCTCCCTTGCTCCAAGCCGCCGACCAGGCCGCAGCAAGGCTTCGGGACACGCAGAGTGTGCTCCACGAGGCCGAACAGAGCCTGACCGACATGAACGCGGCGCGGGTGCGCGCCGACCAGGCGCTGCTGGACGCCCGTGAGACCTGGCAGGCGCGGCGGGTGCTGGGCCGACTCGATCCGGTGTGCTGTCCGCGATGCGCGGAGCCTCTCGATCGTGACCGCCGCCAGCAGGAGCGCGAGGACGCCTCCTGTGCCGTGTGCACCCGGCCGCTGCCCGAGGTCGACGAAGAAACCGCCGAAGTGCTGCTGCAGGACTTGGAGCAGCAGCTCGAGAGCGCGCGGGAGGCGGAGGACTCGGCGAGTCGGCAGCGCGATGCCGCGGCGGCCGCGGTGAACGCCGCGCTCGCCGAGAAGCAGGCGGCCGCGGCCGCGCTGCAGGAGGCGCTGGCGACGTCGCAGAACCATGAGCGGCTTCGCCAGCTGGAGCTTCAGGCGGCTGGCTTGGAAGGACGCCTCGCCGCCACGGCTCCGGGCCGGAAGAGCCGCCCGTTCCCGTGGTCCGCCCAGGTCCGGGCGGACCACGGTGTTCGTCACCCATCGGCTGGCCAACGTACGGCTGGCCGACCGGATCGTCGTCCTGGAGCGCGGGCGGATCGTCGAGGAAGGGGACTTCGACTCCTTGGTCGCGGCCCGGTTGAGGTGGCGGGTGTGGAGCATTGGCGTCGCGGCGACGTCCTTACCTGGCTCGCCGCCCGCCCCGGCCCCGGCTCCTCCCCCGGCCGCCCCGTCGGCCGCCGCGACTCCGCTCCCCGCGGCAGCATCACCTCGCGAGCGGCCCAGCTGCTCGAGCGGGAGCCGGCCATCACGGCCGCCGCAGCGCGCCCGAACTCGGCGTCACCGCCGATACCGCGCAGCGGGCACTCGCCCATGCCCGCACCGACGGCGTGCACCGGCTACTGCAGGAGGAGCGGGGCCTTACGGCCGAGGAGGTCAGCGACCGGCTGGGCTACCCCCTCTGGGCAGCCAGACGCGCCCTCGAGGCCGCCAGACTCTCGTAGTCCCCAGAGCGGCGGCCGGCCCCAACAACACCCAGTGCCTTGGGAAGGAGAGTTAGCGGCCCTCCAGGCCAGCCGCCGCCCGGACGTCTGGCCGCCAAAGGCGATCATCACACCCAGACCAGACGCCGTCTCTACGGTACTCGCCGTCTACGAGCGGTTTCCTGCCCGCACGCCCTGCACCAGCCGAGGGGTTGGCAGTCATCGGCTTCTGCGCATCCGCACGGTGACACCTCAGCGTGCTTGCCGGACAGCAGAGAGCCCCACAGGCCCCACAGCTTGGTGATCAACAGTGGATAGGCTGTGTGCATGTCACGTGCATGCGTCACCCTGGTAACTGCCCTTGTCGGGATTGCCGCGCTCACCGCCTGCTCCGCCAGCAGCGACAAGCCGGCTCCCGGCTCTGGCACCACGCAGAATGACGACAAGCCGCCCTCTGCTCCTGTCCCGAAGCCGATCAGGAAGGATCTCACCCAGGCCCAGATCACGCAGGCCCTGCTCGGCGACGGCGAGACCCTTCCCGGCTGGTCCCTTCACGGCGACAAGTCGGTGACGGAAGGGCAGTACTGCAACGGCACGCAGGACGCCGACTCCGCGCCGGCGGGCTGGGTTCGCGGCGGGGATTCCTCGTACGAGTACAACGGCTCCACGAACAACATGGCGTTCATAGATATCTGCCTCTTCAAATCGGCCGACGACGCCCACCGCCAGTACACGACGTGGAAGGGCACCGAGACAAGCAAGCAGCAGAACCCCAAAAGGCCGGTGGGCGACGAAAACACACTGGTCATCAACCCCGGTCTCAGCGACGACTCCGTCGACGGGTACGTTCGCTCGGGCAAGGTCAACATCCGGGTACGGATCGAAGGCGGCACCGCAGGCGACCCGTCAGGCGCACAGGCCATGCTCGCCGCGACGCTCAAGCGCCTTCAGCAACTGCAGGACGGCAAATCCGCCACCGTGACCACCCCTGAGAACAGGCCGCGGCCCGGCAGTAAGCGATCTGCGCGGCCTTGGGCATGACGACAGACGAACACCCGATCGCAGCAGTGCAGGAAACAGCCGGGGCAGTGGACGCGATGACTCCCAGGCGGCCGCCTCACCCAGTCCGAGGACGCCGTCCGGACAGGCGCAGCCGAGGCCAGCAACAACACTGGCCCCGGTGTCCGACCTTCATCGGTTGCGTAGAAGCATGCCGCCCTCAGGCCAACGAGGAGCAGCAGGCGGTGGGTCTCTCGCCGTCACCTGACCTGGGCGGCGAGCAACTGGGCCCGGGGGTAGGCGGCCCCGCCGTCCACGGCGGTAGCTCGGAGCAGTTCGAACAGGCCACGCGGCGCAGCGGGTGAGCGGGATGTACGTCATGGGCGCGCACCGTAGGAAGCCGCGGGCTCTTATGTCGCGGCCGCCCTCACGCGATCCGCGCGGTTCGCGCCCGGGTTGGCTCGTACGCCTCCCAGCCCCGCAGGTCGAGCTCGTCGGCGGTCCGGGCGGCAAGCCGTGCCATCACCCACAGCCGGGTATCAGGCAGGCGATGGCGGGGTATTCCGACCGCTTCCACGATCGTTCCTGTGTCTGCCTTGGCGAGGATCTGGCCGTCGTACCAGTGATCAAGAGAGACGAGGGTCGTGAACTTTCCGGCGCGTACCACTGTGGCGCGGGTCGGAACGTGGCGCATGCCGCCCCCTTTGCGTGCTTCCTACTGCGTGGGGGGGTGGATGGATCATGCACCTGATCCGGCCACGGCGGTAGAGGCGGGGCGAAAAGATACCGAACGTTCGGGATGGGCGCGCCGCCCGCCCGCGAGGTGCGCCGGTTCCCTCTGGGGCGCACGCATGGTCCGACGGCACGGTCCGCTACCAGGTCGAGGTCGACCTGCTCGGGGACACGACGATCAGGATCGTCACGTACCAGTGGCCACAGACCGGGTTGCAGGTGGCCCACGAAAGTCACTCGAAGCCGTCCCGGGCCGTCGACGAGGCCGGCCAGGGGGGAGATGCCCAGGCTTTGCGCGTCGAGCGCCGACAGCGCGCACCGAAACGCGGACCTACAACCATGTCTGTGGGAACGAGCGATCAGCCCACAGCCGCGAGGATGTCCGCCATCGAGTCGTAGCTCGCCCGTACCCCCTCATAGTTGCCGAGTCGATGCCGCTCGAGGCGGACTGCGCCGAGATGCCGGGCCTCGTAGACCTGCCGGCGCCACAGAGCATTCTCGGACTGGTCCAGGCGACCGTACACCTCCCAGAACACAGTCCGCTCATCGGCTTTAGCCCAAGACCGGGAAGTTAGGGCGGTTCGGTCGTGGTCCGGTGGCTGGTCAGGGTGATGGTGGTGATCACGGCTGCCTTGTGCCCGACGCTGCC